>CAYWBD010000332.1:0-12619 GCA_964456315.1 uncultured Thermoflexus sp. | reverse complement strand
TCGGCCGCCGCCGAAGCCCTGGCCTGGGGCGCGTCGGGCCACATTGGCGATGGTTCATACCGCAGCGCAGTGACCAGGGTTATGCCCAGGACCGCGGCGGCCTCCGTCAGACTCTGCTCCTGAGCCTCGTCCCCCGGAGCGGCGCACAGGAGCCGCACCTCTACGCCCTCCGAGGCGTACCTGGCCAGCACCGCGCCGGCGAGGAACGTCTCATCGTCTGCGTGCGCAAAAACAGCCAGCAGCCGGCGCCCTTGGGTCACAGGGCGCGCTCGGCTTCGACTTTGAGGTCGTGCAGCCAGCGTTCCGTCATTGTCCTGATCGCCCGGACCGGGTAGCAGACGCCGATTGGGAGTGCCGTGCTCGAGAACTGTTTCTTGTCTGTGATCACCGTCCCGCCAGGGACCGCAGAAAAGTCGAATGTGCGCAGCGCGGTGACGGAGTAGCGCGTGGATGTCCAGGACACTCGGCGCGGCGGCGCGGACTCGACGACCCTCACGTGAAACGGCACGCCGACGCAGGCGATGCGCAGGCGGAACCCGAACTCGGTGCCGGGCGCCCACAAGGGGCCGGGGCTGCCGCTGACCGCGAGGCATACCTTTGACCACTCCGGCCAGCGGGGGACGTCGGAGAACACCGCCCAGGCGCGTTCGACCGGGACGCGCGACTCGACTGTCGACTGCATTTCGAAACTACGCAGGGGCATGGCGCCTCACCTGGGCAGCTGCAGGAGCTGGAGAGTGTTGCCGTCCGGGTCCCGCAGCGTGGCCACCCAGCCTCCCCACCCTTCCCGTTCGGGTGGCCTCACGAACATGACACCGGCGCGCAGGAGCCGGGCGTGAGTCGCGACGATGTCGACGACGTGCAGGTTCACCATGATCCGGTCCGGGTCCCGAGACGCACCTGTTACGCCGCTGTGCAGGCGGATGCTGAGCCGGAACTGGCCCCACTCGAAGTTGGCAAAGCCCGGCTTCACCGAGCGCGGCGTGAGGCCGAGGGTGTCCCGGTAGAACTCGAGCATCGGCAGGAAATTGGCCGTCCAGATGATGACGCCTGCGACGCCTGAGATGTCTGGGACCTGGCGCTTCATCAGGGCCTCACACAGCCCGGGCTTGCCTGAGTCCGGGATTAATGGCAATCTTAGCGCCCACGCTTAGTGCAACAAGTTGCAGGAGCGAACTATTGACTTGCCGGGCTGAAGCTGCCGCCTCTCTCCGGGCCAAGGGTCTACGGGTTACCAACGCCCGCCTGGCCGTGATGGCGGCCCTGCGGCACGCTGGCGAGCACATGACCCCGCCGCAAGTGCTGCAGGCGGCGCGCTCAGGCGTGCCCCACGTCGACCCGTCCACGGTCTACCGCACTCTGACAGAGCTTCGAGATGCCCGCCTGGTCACCGAGACCCCGCTCGGCCGGGGAGACTCGTTCTACGAGTGGAACGGCGCAGCTCCTCACCACCACCTGCGCTGTTCAATCTGCGGCGACCTGGCCGGGCTGGACAGCGACCTGGTGGCGTCTCTGGCGACGAGGCTAAAGGCCCGGCATGGCTTCGCCCTTGGCGACGACCACCTGGTGCTGACTGGGACGTGCGCCGCCTGCGAGGCAAAGTCAGGGTGAGGCAGCGAGGCATTAGACGCTGGTGGCTGGCCTGCGCGCTGGTTGTTGTCGTTGGGGGTACGGTGTCGACCGCGTGCGGCGGGACCGAGGTGGCGTCCCGCCCGGCCGGGGACGCACGTGCGCTCAACGTCGTGACGACGATATCGCCGATCACGAGCATCGTCGAGAATATCGGCGGGAGCCGCATCGCCGTCCGCGGGGTCGTGCCTGAGGGCGCCAACTCGCACACGTTCGACTTGCCGCCGTCTGCCGCAGCACTGTTCGCGGAGGCTGACCTAATCGTCGGCAACGGACTCCAGCTCGAAGGGCCCACCCTGGCCGTTGCGAATGCCGCCAAAAAGGCCGGCACGCCGATATTGCTCCTCGGTGATCTTGCCATAGTCGAAGACGAGTACCTGTACGACTTCTCGTTCCCAAAGGAGCAAGGACGCCCAAACCCGCACGTCTGGCCTGACCCTCTGCTGGCGCTTGAGTACGCCGCGCTGGTGCGGTCAGAGCTGTCCCGGCTGGACCCTGGCGGGTCGCCCGAGTACGCCGGGAACTACGAGCGGTTCGAAGAACGCGTCGGCCAGCTTGACGCTGCGATCAAGGCCGCGGTGGCGACGGTGCCTGCGAAATCGAGGTCGCTGCTCACCTACCACGACTCCTGGGCCTATTTTGCGAAGCGGTACGGGATGACGGTGGTCGGAGCGGTGCAGCCTTCCGACTTCTCCGAGCCGTCTGCGGGCGAGGTCGCCCGCCTGATAAAGCAGGTCCGTGCGCTGGGTCTGCCGGCCATTTTCGGCTCTGAGGTTTTCCCGAGCCCGGTGATGAGCCAGATCGCACGGGAGACGGGCGCCAGGTTTGTCGACCAGTTGCGTGACGACGACCTGCCCGGGGTCCCTGGCGACCCCCGGCACAGCTATCTGGGCCTGATGGTCACGAATATGGAGGTCATGATCGCTGCACTGGGCGGAGACGCCTCGGCGGTGTCAGCGGTCGACCCTGGCCCGGTGTTCGATGGCGAGAGCGCCGCGGAGTATCCGCAGTGACGGGGCCGGGCAAGCCAGGGCCGGACCGCACTGGTGACCCGCCGTCCAGGACGATGAGACCAGCCGCGGTCTCAAGCGTCACCCGGCCAGCCGTGGCGAAGTCGTCCAGAAACACTGCCGTTGAACTGAGACCCAAGATTCTGAAACAAGTTGGCTCTGTTTACGCCTTCACCGTTTCGACGTCGTCCCGAGCGGAGCGAGGGACCTGGGGTGGCAAGGGTCGTCTCCAAAAGGGGGGCCCCGCCCCAGATTCCTCGCCTCGCAGCCTCGGAATGACAGGCAAGGTGGAGGAAGTCAACAAAGCCAAACAAGGTCAGGATGAAATAGTCCGGCTGACTTCCTAAGCGCGAAACAGGCACCATGCTCCACCCCTCACCCCACATACGCGGCGCAACTCCAGTCGTCGAGGTGCGCGACCTCACCGCGGGGTACGGCGGCGCGCCGGCGGTCACGGGGGTCTCTTTCAATCTTTACCCCGAGGACTTCACCGCCCTCCTCGGTCCCAGCGGCGCGGGCAAGACGACGATCCTGCGGGCGTTTGTCGGGGGCGCGCAGATCTACTCCGGGGACGTGCTCTACCGGGGAGAGTCCATCCGGCGGAGGCGGCCGCGCATCGGGTATGTGCCGCAGGTCGAGACTATCGACTGGAGTTTCCCGGCCACGGTGACGGAGGCGGTGCTTATGGGCCGCACGCGTGCTTCCTGGGCGTTCCCCGGTTTTTCGCGCAAGGACCGGGAGTACGCCACGGACATCCTGGCGAGGCTCGGGATCGCGGACTACGCGCGCCGTCACATCCGCGAGCTGTCAGGCGGCCAGCAGCAGCGCGTGTTCCTGGCCCGCGCCCTGGTGAGCGACCCCGAGGTCCTGCTGCTTGATGAGCCGACTGCAGGAGTGGACGTGAAGACGCGGGACGATGTTCTGCACGTGCTCGACGACCTGAACCACCAGGGCATCGCGATCCTGATGTCAACGCACGAGATAAACGCCGTTGCGGCACACCTGCCGTGGGTCATCTGCGTCAACCGCCACCTGGTCGCCGAGGGGCCGCCCCGCGAAGTGTTCACGATGGGCGTGCTCGCCCGCACGTACGGCGCTGAGATGCCTGTGACCGAGATTTCAGGTATCACGATGGTCGCTGAGACGCCACACTTTTACGGCCGGCGTGACATCGAACGACACGCCGCGGGCCACCTGCACGAGGCGCACGCGGGCGCGCCCCAAGGGCATGCGGGTCCCGACCGTGCCGGCGAGTCCACACCGGCCGGGGGCCGCGCCGATGTTTGAGCCCCTGCGCTATGAGTTTTTCCGCAACGGCGTCATGGCCGCGACAATTGTGGGCGGGCTGTGCGGGCTGATCGGCGTGTACATCGTGCTGCGACGCATGTCCTACGTCGGCCACGGCCTGTCGCACGCGGTGTTTGGCGGCGCGGTCGTCAGCTACGTTATGTCGCTGAACTTCTACATCGGGGCGAGCGTGTGGGGCTTCCTGTCTGCCATGCTGATCCAGCTCACGGCGCGACGACGCGGGATCGGCGCGGACGCCGCGATCGGCATCGTCACGACGGCGAGTTTTGCCGTTGGGATCGCCCTTGTGAGCCGGTATCGTACGTTCACGCTGAGCTTCGACGCAGCGCTGTTCGGGAGCGTGCTGGGCGTTACGGCGGGTGACCTGGTGGCGATTACGGCGGTGGCCGTGGCCGCGCTGGTCATCGTGATTGTGGGCTACAAATACCTGCTGTTCGCCACGTTCGACCCCGATGTCGCGCCGGCGTACGGCGTGCCGGTGGGCTGGGTTGACGCCCTGTTCTCGCTTGTCCTGGCCGGGACTGTGGTGATCTCGATGCAGATCATCGGGGTCACGATGCTCGCAGCGGCGATCGTGATCCCGCCGGTGATCGCACGACAGCTCACGACCAGCTTTGGCCGCATGATGGCGCTCAGCTCGGTGATCGGCGCCCTTTGCGGGCTGGCAGGGGTGTACCTCAGCTACTACGTGGACATCTCATCAGGCGCCGCGGTCGTCCTGGTGTCTGCGGCTCTGTTCCTGGTCACGCTTGCAGCCACCTCGGTCCGACGGCGACGGGTGGAATCAAGCGCCCGCGCCAGGCATGCCGGCCGGCCTGCTGGGGAGTCTTCGCTGGACATCGCTGACCGCGTGTGACGGCGCCCGGCGGCCATAGATGGACCGGCCGACCTGCCAGGTCACCTAGTCGCGGGCTGGGCCACTGCACTGTCGATAGCCGCCAGGTCCAGCCGGGATTCCACAAGCTCCAAAAGGCAAGCGAGTTTCGCCGGGTGGTCGAACCTTATCTTGGGCAGGAGCGACTCGAGCCGCAGTGCGGTCTGGTGAGTGTCAAAAGGGGAAACTACTATCGGCACTCCCCGCTCCCGCGCCTCGTAGAGCACGTACTCGATGGGCGCTATCCCTTTGGTGAGCACCATCGCCCGCGTCGTGTCGGTCTGCAATGCGGCGATTTGGACATCCGGGCGGTCGCCCCGCACGACGACACCGGTGTTTTCCTGCGAGCCGAAGTAGGTTGGGCCCCAGTCGAGCACCAGCCCGCCGATCAGGAAATTGTCGATCAGCATGTCGGACTTTTCGGTGAGAAGCGCGAACTGCGCGCCGAGGTGCTCGGCGACCAGGCCGATCGTGGGCGCGAGCAGGCGTCTGTCCTCTGGGATGGCGCCCAGGTATTTCACCCCCTGCCGTTCTAGACTGGGCACGACCTCGTCTGCCAGTTTGTGCGACCGGTAGCGAGGCACGTTGTTGATGACGACTCCCGCGAGCCGGGCCCCGTAGGCGCGGGCCGCTGGAACAATATCGTCGTCCAGCCGAGCGACAAGAACGACAAGGCCGTCCACGGCCTCCGCCAGCGCCAACTCTCGAGCGGTATCCGCCGCCCCTCCTTCGACCAAAACGACGCCGGCCGTCCCCGCCGCCGCCATCAGTCTGCCGGCTGTATGCCTGGCCTGACCTGCCTGTGGCGAGCCCCCCGTGGTCGACTCGGGACCCAGGACGACTGCATCAGGCAGGAGAGCCGTGTACACGAGTGCCTCTGGCCACGCCCCAACGTCCGCAGGACGACCGGCGGAGATGACGACCTTCCGCCCTGCGCGCAAGAACCTCGCACCAAGCGCTGCGGTCAGAGCCGTCTTGCCTTCGCCAGGTCGCACCGAGGACAAAATCAGAGCCGTCATTCGCGCTCTACACCTCTCAAGAAGATCTCGGACGGTGCGTCATGGCAGGCCGGGACGGTCCAACGCGACTGGCGCCGCAGGCACGATCTGGCGCCGCAGGCACGATCAAGAGCGGCGTTTTTGCAATTTCATCGTTCCACGTTGATGCGCCGATGGTACCACTCAACCTGGCCCTGGCAGCCTGGGACAGGCCTCCGAATGTGACGTTCCGTCCCCATTGGTGGCGACGCCCGCGCATATGTCCCCGCGCCTTGGTCAACCCCGGCGGCCGGGTGAACAGCCTGGCGCGCATAAACTGAGACCATGAGTCGTTCGCAGCGTGTCCACACAGCCCTAACGATCGCCGGGTCCGACTCTGGTGGCGGCGCAGGGATCCAGGCGGACCTCAAGACGTTTGGCGCCTTGGGGGTGTATGGCGCGTCAGTCATCACGGCTATCACCGCGCAAAACACGCTGGGCGTAACAGCGGTGCAGGTGCTGCCGCCAGAGATGATCGAGGCGCAGATAGACGCAGTGTTGACAGACATCGGCGCCGACGCGGTCAAGACCGGGATGTTGGCGAACCCGGCAGCGGTCCGGGCAGTCGCCGCCAAGAGCAGGGAATACGGCCTGAAGCGCCTTGTCGTCGATCCTGTGATGATTGCCGCAAGCGGGGCCAGGCTGCTTGACGCCGGGGCCGTCGACACCTACAAGCATGACTTGTTCCCGCTGGCCACGGTTATCACGCCCAACGCCCCCGAAGCGGAGGCGTTGACAGGGCTGCGAATCAGCGACGAGTCAGCGCAGAAGGAGGCCGCGCGGGCCCTGCACCGCATGGGGCCCAGATACGTCGTCGTAAAGGGCGGGCACGTCTCATCCGAGGACAGCGTGGATTACCTGTTCGACGGCCGGTCATTCACCGAGTTCCGGGCGAGGCGGGTCGTGACCAAGAATACCCACGGCACTGGCTGCACGTTTGCGTCGGCGATCACTGCCGGTCTGGCCCGGGGGCAGACCGTTGAGGACGCTGTCGCGGCGGCGAAGAGCTACGTGACCGAGGCGATCAGAAAGTCGTTCACGGTCGGGGGCGGGCACGGGCCGCTGAACCACTTCTTCGCCTGGTGGCCGGCGGAGGCCTATGCGGGCGGTCCCTTGCGGTTCGGCGACGACGATCACCGCAGTTGACGGGCCGCAGACAACGCCGCCTGGACGCCAGGCCGGGTTGGCATTGTCCGCTGCTCCCCGTCATGGGGCTGCCAACTTGTCCTCTCTCTGCACCCGGCGGCGCCCAAACAGCGTATCGGCAACTGAAAGGCTGGCGGCGGCCCGAGGCCCGAGGGCCTGACGGGGCTCCGTGGAAATAGGGAAGACCGCGGATTGCGGTGTCGGAGTAGCTTGCCCGCGATCCGAACGTCGCCTACGATTGGACGCTGTGCCGAGGTAGCTCAGTCGGTAGAGCAACGGACTGAAAATCCGTGTGTCGCTGGTTCGATTCCAGTCCTCGGCACCAATCTCCGAATCCCACACAGGCGGGCTGGCGCACTCTGGGGCACCCCTGGCCGGCCATGTGCTAATCCCTGGCTAGTCCGCGGGGCGGCACACGATGATGCACGGCGACACCAAGACCGGTGCTCCGGAGGGTGCTTCGAGCGAACGACAGGTTCAGCCTGACCGCGTCGCCATCATCTGGGCGAAGTCGCTCGCAGCCTTCGCCTGCATCTCTGCGTCAGAGTGCCCGTAGACCTCGAGCGTGATCTCTGCGCTGGCGTGCCCCAGCCTATCCTGCACCACCTTGATGCGAGCGCCGGACTTGTTGAGCCCGTATGCGTGGAAGTGGCGGAGGTCGTGCTGCCGCAGTTTCGGACAACTCGCTTTCCCGGCAAGGGTGCGGAACGCACGGGTGAACCTGTCGGGGCCGGCAACGTCTCCGAGGTCGTTGGCAAACACGAAGCCCTTATCGTCACAGGCGCTCCCGAGCTTGAGGATGCGCTCCGCCTGCGCCGCCCTGTGCTTGCGCAAGAGAGCCACCGTGTCAGCGTCCAGCGCCACGGCAAGATTTCAGCCTTCTCCGCCCCCGACTGCGCCGCAGAGAGTTCCATCGGAGAGCTCCACCAGCGCCACTGGACAGGTGGGTTCAGCAAGTTCTTCAGCACCGGGGACCGCTCGATGCGCGACTACCTGGACGTGCACGCGGTCACGGACAGAGGCTCCGCCCGCGGAGGTCCACACCGCCATACACAAGACCAGAGAAGTCACGGGGTGGCTGGCAAAGCGCCGCAGAACCTGCTTCCACGTCACACGCACCAGCTCTTTTTGGATCAGCCTCGTCGAAAGACTGCTCTCCAACCTCCCCACCGGACATGTGCGGCACGCCCCGTCAGGGGGGCGTTCGAGCGTCGAACAACGAATTCGGAAGCCTGATGAGCAAGCCCCATGGGGCAAAGGGCTGTGAAAGCACGACGAGGCCACGACGGGTTCACGTGCCCCCGTCGTGGCCTCGTCCAAGTCAGCAGGCTACCGGACCTGGATGCCCCCTAGTTCGTGTATTCAATGTGAAGTTTGGCCGCCAGGGCCGGGTTGCCGTCAAAGCTTTCCCAGTTGTGGTACTCGCCCGCGGTCACGCCTACGCCGCTTTCCAGCAGCACCAATGTGTTTAGGCCCCCGTATTTGTTTACGAGCTCCTGCACTCCCGCCACCATGGACGGTGTGGAAATCCATGACCCGGGCCCTACTCTCGGCCAAGTCCACGCCAAGCTGAAGGCTGTCCGGCTGGCCCACCTGGTGGCCGGGGAGGACCCGACTGTAAACGAGCCTGGCGCGGCGGCATCCTCAAACGCCAGAGTAGTTAGGACCACGTGGCCCCAGGCGTCCTGGCTGAGCTGAACGTACGCGGCGGTGACCGTCGCCCCGGCGGGAATGCCCAGGCCGGACCAGCGGAACCCGTCGTATGTCGGGCCGCTGCCGCCTGGCGCGCCGGCGTGGACGCTGTCGCCCGTAGCGCTGAACCCGGGGAACCCGGTGGGCGTGTGGTATGCGTCGTCCGCGCTGGCGGCCACTTGCCGGTCAAGCACGGTCGGCGCCACTGGCGTTGCCACCACGGTCACCGAGGCCGTCCCGACGATCAATCCAGCGGTCGCCGTTACCGTGAACGGGCCGCCAGCGGTAGTAGCGCTGAAGATGCCGCTCGCCTCGCCGATCGTCCCGCCACCCGCTACGGACCAGACCGGGACGGCAGCGATCGGGTTGTTGTACTGGTCTTTCCCCTGCGCGGTGAACGGCTGATTGTTGCCGATGGTCACAGTTGGCGCTGTTGGCGAGACCGTAAGTGTGGTGAGCACCGGCGGCGGCGGCGGCTCCGCCACATTGACCGAGGCGGTCCCGACGATCAGGCCCGAGGTCGCCGTCACGGTGAACGGCCCGCCGACTGTGCTGGCGGTAAAGACCCCGCTCGCCGCGCCTATCGTCCCGCCTCCACCCACCGACCATTCCGGCGCCGCGGCTGCCGGGTCACCGTACTGGTCGTAGCCTTGGGCGGTGAAGAGCTGAACATTTCCAACAACGACAGTGGGCGCCACCGGCGAAACGGTAAGCGTCGTGAGTGTTGGCGTCGAGCCGGTGACCACCACCACCGTTGCGCTCTGGTCAGACTCGTTAAGCGCCGCATCACGCGCGGTGACGTAGTAGGAGAACCCGGTTGAAGGCGGAAGGCCCGTGTCGGAGTAAGCCGTCCCCAGCGCCAGGGCCTGGAAGGCGCCGCTCCGATAAACCGCGTAGTCCTTAATCCCAACGTTGTCAGTAGAGGCAGTCCAACTCAGGTCAATGCGGTTGGACTTGACCGCGACACCGTCCAGACCTTGTGGGACCGTTGGGTCCTCGCCGTCGGGAGTTGCCGGCGCGCCGCCCGTGTATTCGATGTGCAAATTGGCGGCAAGCAGCGGGTTCCCGTCAAAGCTTTCCCAGTTGTGGTAAGAGCCCGGGGTCACCCCCTCACCGCTCTCCATCATCACCAACGTCCCCAGGCCGCCATACCTGCTCACCAGTTCCTGGATCCCGGTCACAAGTGACGGGGTCGTGATCCAAGTGCCTGGAGTTTGCCTGGGCCACGACCAGGGCAGATTGAATGTCGTCCGAGTGGCCCACCTGGTGGCCGGCGATGAGCCTGCTGCAAATGCAGCTGGTTCAGGCGCGTCCTGGAACGCGAGGGTAGTAGGAACGATGGCTCCCCATGCGTCCTGGCTGAGCCGCACGTAGGCGTTTGTGATAATCGCCCCGGCCGGAATTCCAAGCCCCGTCCAGCGCCAGCCGCCATAGGTCGGCCCGGCGTTACCTGGCGCCCCGGCGTAGACGCTCGAGTCTGTGGAACTGAACCCTGGGAAGCCGGTCGGCGTGTGGTAGGCATCGTCTCCGCTGGCGCTCACCTGGCGGTCCAGCACCGTTGGCCCCACGGGCGTCTCTACCACAGTGACAGCAGCCGCTCCCACGACTAGGCCGGACGTCGCTGTCACGGTGAACGGGCCGCCGGCGGTACTGGCGCTGAAGATCCCGCTCGCCTCGCCGATCGTCCCGCCACCGCCCACCGACCACGCCGGCGCCGCCGCGATCAGGTCGCTGTACTGGTCCCGCCCCTGTGCAGTGAAGAGCTGGGCGGTGCCGATCAAGACGGACACCGTCGCCGGTGAGACGGTAAGCGTGGTAAGCACAGGAGCGGCGCCGGTGTTCACGACCACCGGCGGCGAGCTCTGGTCCGATTCGTTGTCAGAGAGGTCGCGTGCGCTGACCGTGTATGAGAATGGGGTCGCCGGTGGCAGCCCCGTGTCGCTGTACGAGGTCCCAATGGCCAGCGCCTGGAATAGACCGTTGCGATAGACCCGATAGTCCTTGACGCCGATGTTGTCAGTGGACGCGTTCCAACTAAGGTCTATTCGGTTGGACTTGACAGCGACCCCGGCGAGGCCCGGCGGCACCGATGGGTCCTCAAGGTCTGGCGGCGGCGGAGCGCCGCCCGTGTACTCGATGTGCAGCCGGGCGGCCAACAGGGGGTTGCCGTCAAAGCTCTCCCAGTTGTGATACTGGGACGCCGGCACCCCCTCACCGCTCTCCAGGAGCACCAGCGAGCCCAGGCCGCCATACTTGTTCACAAGCTCCTGCACCCCGGCCGTCAGCGGCGGGGTCGTGACCCAAATCCCGGGAGTTTGCTTCAGCCAAGTCCAAGGCAGGTTGTAGGCCGTCCGGTCTGCCCACCTGGTGGCCGGGGATGAGCCAGCTGTGAACGGCGCCGGCGCAGCCTCATCTTCAAACGCCAGCGTGGTCGGGATCACGTTACCCCAGGCGTCCTGGCTAAGCTGGACGTAGGCGTCAGTGATCGTGGCCCCGGCCGGAATATTCAGGCCGGTCCAGCGGAACCCACCCCAGGTGGGACCGGCCCCGCCAGGAGCTCCTGCGTAAATAAGTGCGGCTGCAGAACTGAAGCCGGGGAAGCCGGTAGGTCTGTGATATGCGTCGTCCCCACTGGCGCCGACCTGGGCGTTCACGGTCGTCTTGTTCACGGGGTCCGGGGCGCAGCGGTCAAGGGTGTAATTGTCTCCTTGGCCACCGCCCTGTGCGATAGGCGTCAACGTCAGCTTGCAGCTATCGGTCACCGTGACTTTGGTGTAGTGGTATACCGAAAAACTTCGCCCTTGCGGGGGCTGGAAAAAGGCGTCCGTGTAGGCAGCATAGAGGCTGCTTGCGCCTCCGCCACCCGTTGTCACATAAACAACTCCGCCGGTGGCCACAGTGGCCATGGCGCCGTATGGCGCTCCGGCCTGAGCCCCCACGATCGGAGCAGACCGTCCGTAGATCTGGTTGTTGCCAGAGAAAACGATGTCTACGCCGTACGTTTCGAATATCGGGGCGTAAAAGCTCCGAGCCTGCGTGGCGTAAGACTCAGTCGGCGCATGGTTGCTTCCCTCGCCGAAGAGCTGCCAGTGAAGATAGACGACTTTCCAAGGGAGGGATGACCCGGCGAGGTCCGCCGCGAGCCAGTTGGCGGAGGTCTGGTTGATGTGCTCCAGGTCAAGCCCGACGAAGTGGACGCTGCCATAGTCAAACGAGTAGTTGCGCTCTGGGAGGCCGGGAGTGCCATTCGGGGGGAGCACGAACAGGCTGCGGAACGGGTCAGCGTTCGTGCCCTGATAGTCGTGGTTGCCTGGGATCGGGACGAACGGCATCTTCTTGATCAGGTCTGTGTACACATCAAAATATAGAGCCTGGTAGTTCTCGTAGGTCCCGCTGTCGGGGGACAGGTCCCCGCCGACGATCCCAACGTCGAACGAATCAGCGAGCATCAAGTTACGGATCGAGTTCTGCGCAGAGGCCAGGCCGCTGGGGTCAGAAAACGCGAGAATCGAGAGCGGGTAGGTACCCGCGGTTGGCGCCGTCTTGAGCGTCAAGACCTCAGCAGGCAGGAGTTCATCGGGACCGACATAAGGGCTGTACCGGTACGCGGTACCAGGCGCCAGGCCGCTGATGACGACCTCGTGCTGGTAGTAGCCTCCCAGGGCGGTGTTGAACGTCGATGTCCCGAAAGCCTCAGAAGCCAACGGGAGCGTGGCTGGCTGGGCTTCGTAGCGGACAGACGGCGTGCCGGACTCAACGGTCGCCCAGACGACGGTCATGCTGGTGGAACCGGGCATCTGCAAGTACGGCTGCCTGACAACGGTCAACGTGGCCGCGGAGACCGTGCGGGCGTTGCCGTCCCAGGGCACGCCTGCAAGAAGCGCCAGCAGTCCGACGAAGGCGACAAGGACGCCGCCTGCCCT
>CAYWBD010000331.1:0-2746 GCA_964456315.1 uncultured Thermoflexus sp. | reverse complement strand
GATGGACGCCGAGTTTCTGGCGACGGGTCACTATGCGCGGGTGGAGTCCGGAGGCGGCACGCACCGTCTGATGAGGGCCTCGGACGCCACCAAGGACCAGTCCTACGTCCTGTATTCGCTGAAGCAGGACCAGCTGAGACGGCTCTTGCTGCCAATCGGCGGCCTGCCAAAGTCCGAGGTGCGCGGGCTGGCTCGCGAGATGGGGTTGCCGGTGGCAGACAAGCCGGACTCTCAGGACATCTGCTTCATACCGGACGGCGACTACCGCAAGTTTCTTGGACCGAAGGTGGCCCAGCGCTCGCCGGGGCCGGTCGTCGATGCGACGGGGCGCGTGCTCGGCGAGCACCAGGGCGTCCACATGTTCACTATCGGCCAGAGGAAGGGCCTGCCGTTGCCTGGCGGCTCCGGGGAGCCGTTGTTCGTGACGTCGGTTGACCCGGCAGCTAACACGGTAACGGTGGGACCATCGCAGGACCTGATGCAGCGAAAGCTGGCGGCCTCGGCCGTTAACTGGGTTTCGGGCGAGGCTCCGGACGGCCCCGTCGAGGCGACGGTGCGCATCCGCTACCGCGGCGCAGAAGAGCAGGCGTTGATCACTCCCCTGCCCGCCCAGTCCGGCGCCGGGGACGACTGGGTGCAGATCACGCTCAGCCGGCCCCTGCGTGCCGTGACGCCAGGGCAGGCGGCGGTTTTCTACCGCGGGGACGAAGTACTTGGGGGCGGCACCATCGAACTGGTGGAGCTACGGCAGGCTCAGCAGCGGGAACTGCAGGCAGTCGCGCCGGCTGGCTAGCCGCGGCCGGACGGGCCAGGAGAGGGAAGAGAGTATCCTCAGCCCGCTAACCCCGTTCCGTGCGCCGCGGCCCCCAGCGGGTCCGACTGCCGGACTGGTCTCGGGGACGCCCCTTCTCCTCAATTTCCCCGCAAGCGGGGAACAGCACCCGGACCGGTTCAGCGTTGTCTCCCACCGCGGCTGTCCCCAAACGGCCCCACCTGGACTATGAGGCCGCGCTGCTTTCGCGCGGGTGCGTGGCAGTCGCCGGCCTCGACGAAGTTGGGCGCGGCACGCTTGCGGGGCCAGTCGTCGCCGGGGCTGTCATCCTCCCTTCGGCTTGCGCGGGCGGCTGGCTCAGGCTGATAAACGACTCGAAGAAGCTGACGCCTGCCCAGCGCGACGAGGCCTGCGCCGAGATCACGTCGAGGTGCGTGTCACACGCAACCGGCGGGTGCGACTCGGCCGAGATCGACCGCATGGGAATCGTGGCAGCGACGCGGACGGCGATGGCCCGCGCCATCGAGCTACTCGAACCTCAGCCGGACCACTTGCTGATCGATGCCCTGAGCCTGCGGGCGGTGCGGATACCACAGACTCCGATCATCAAGGGCGACGCTATATCGCTGTCGATTGCCGCGGCGTCCATCGTTGCCAAGGTGACGCGGGACCGGCTCATGGCGACCGTGCTGGAGGGGCGTTACCCGGGCTACGGATTCGCCGAGCATAAGGGATACGGGACAGCCGAGCACCTGTCGGCGTTGCGGCGCATGGGACCGACCCCCATACACAGGATGACGTTTGCGCCCGTCCGGGAACTCTTGACGGTCTCGTGGCACAACGGGATGCACGCCCCGTCGTCCAGCTTGCGGCGGAGCGGCTCCGGCTCAATGTCCGCGGTCCAGGGGGCCGCGGGCGCCGCGGTAACTGGCGCACGGGTTGTCGGGTACGAAGCGGCCGGGTAAGAGTTGCCGCCATCGAAGCGCACCGCCAAAGGACGCCTGGAGCTGCCGCCGGGAGTTGGGAAAGCAGGCGAGGCCGCGGCCGAGGCGCACCTGCGGTCGCTGGGGTACAAGGTCGTAGCCCGGAACTACCGGACCCGTGAGGGCGAGCTGGACATTGTTGCGCTCGCCGGCAACACGTACGTGATCGCAGAGGTCAAGACGCGGCGGTCGGCAACCGGGACCTACGGCGTGCCAGAAGAATCGCTCACGAAGAGGAAGCAGGCGCGTCTGATCGCGGCCGCCCAGGCGTACCTGGCGGAGCACGGACTTGACGGCAAGGACTGGCGGATTGACCTGGTCCTAGTCCAGCTTGACCGCGCTGGGCGCGTGCGCAGCATCGACGTTGTGGCAGATGCGTCGGGCTGGTGAGGCTAACGTGCCATGGGGAGTGCCAATCCGTCAGTTGCCGGGCCGGTCTTAGAACACCACCACCGGGTTTACTGGGGAACCGGTCACGGTCGCCAGTCGCAGGGGGTTGATGGTGATGAGGAACTGCCAGCGTTTGCGTCTGCGGCATTCGTCGGCCAGTGTGTCCAGCCAGGCGTTGTCAAGTATCCAGAGGCCCAGCGCCACGATCCCGATCTGGTGGACCGGGTTGGAGAACTTGGCGTAGCCCGAAGGCGTGACGTCGTTGCCGGTGTCCGAGCCCATCACGGAAACGCCGCGCTCGTGCATGAAGGGCAGGATTTCGGGCAGCGGCCCGGCGGACCCGGCCATCGTGACGTCAACAGGCCCGAGCTTCTCACGCATGCCGAGCTGGCCGGTGCGCAGCAGCAGGACATCGCCCGCCTCGACCTTGAACCCGCAGTCGCGCTCTGCCTTCTCGATGTCGTCCATGCCGACGCCGTCGCCCCGCCTGATGTAGTCGACGCCGCGCAGGTGCGGAGCGTCCACAAGCACGCCCCGAGTGATGATGCCGCGGTGCGCCGGGTCCACGTCCAGCTTGGTGGCGCCGTCGGCGACGGTGACA
>CAYWBD010000330.1:0-1596 GCA_964456315.1 uncultured Thermoflexus sp. | reverse complement strand
TGGATCCCGAGTCGCCCGTGGACTTCATGGTTCACGTCCGCAAGGTCGCCCTCCCGCTCTACCCGCAGTTCGGGCTGATGATGAACGTCTACTACATGCCGCCGGTCCACGTCCCCCTGCCGTACCTGGAGCAGATGTTCGGTCCGGGCGTGAAGCAGGCACAGGAGGTTTATCGCAACGTCAAGGACGACGAGCAGCTCCTCGGCGTGTTCCTGCTCATGGGGGCCACCGACCGCTGGATGGACAAGTTCCGGGTGAAGGACGGCTGGGCGTTCGGCTACGACCGCAAGGGCGCGGAGGTCGTCCGCGTGCCTCTGAAGGAGCCGATCTACATCCGGCCGTTCTTTGACGAGCAGCGCAGTGTGTACCGCCACAACATAACTTAGCTCTCTTGTCACCTCTCGCGGCTGGAGAGGGTGAGAGGGAGAGGGAGAGGAAATGACAACCTGGAAGCGGCTCTGGGACCGCCCGGCAACGCTGATGGTGATCGGGCTGGCGTCCGCCGTCGGGCTGGCGACGGCGATCACTCTGGGCGGCGTCGCATTCGCGCAGACGCAGCCTATGTTCACCTCCGCCTATATCGGCGCCGGCCTGCCCGTCGCCGACCCGGCGGCACCTGAGTGGAGCAAGGCGTCGCCAGTCGAAGTGCCGCTTACGCCTCAGGCTGGCATCCCCCCTGCTTTGTTCGTGGCCTCGATCACGACTATGCAGGTGCGGTCCATGAACGACGGCAGGTGGATCGCCTTCCGCCTGGAGTGGTCTGACGAGACTCAGAACGAACTCACCGTCTCGCCCGACAAGTTCAGGGACGCAGCCGCGATCCAGTTGCCAGTCAACCAGGGCGTGCCGGGCGTGTGCATGGGCGTACGCGGCCAGCCCGTGAACCTGTGGCACTGGAAGGCAGATTGGCAGAAGGACATCGATGACGGCTTTCAGGACCTGATGGCCGCCTACCCGAATTTCTTCAAGGACTTCTACCCCTTCGCGGTGGGCCAGCCGCCGTTCAAGGCGCCGGAGGATTTTTCCAGCGCCGACGCCCGCCAGTACCTGGTGGGGTGGAGCGCGGGCAACCCGCTGTCTGACCCGTACCGGGTCACGCCGGTCGAAGAACTGGTGGCGCACGGCTTCGGCACAGCCACCCACCTGGACGAGCAGGGCGTGCTCGGCCGGGGCGTGTGGGCAAACGGCAGGTGGAGCGTCGTCTTCGCCCGGCCCATGACCACAGCGGCCACCAGTCAGACACAGCTCACACCCGGCGGTAAGGGCATCATGGCCGTCGCCGCCTGGGACGGCGACAACCAGGAAGTGGGCGCCCGCAAACAGATCTCGGCCGACCTCTCGTTCACCATCGAGGGCGCGCCTGCGCCGGCCGGCCAGGCGCCTGCGGCCCCCGCGCCCGCCATCGCTCCGGGCGCTGCGCCCGCGCCTGGGTCAATCACAGCGCAGGGCCCGAGCGCCTGGTGGATCATCGTCCCGGTGGGCTTGGCGACCGTGTTCGCCGCCTTCGCCGCCGGCGGGCTGGGCGTTTATTACCTCTGGTACAAGTCCGGCAAGAAGGCGCAAGGCGGCGCACCATGACGATGGCTGTGGCCAACG
>CAYWBD010000329.1:0-6938 GCA_964456315.1 uncultured Thermoflexus sp. | reverse complement strand
GTCGCGGCAGGACAGACAGCCGCGGGACTGCTCAGGTTCCTTGATCAGGCCAGGCGTCGGGCGAGCGGATGACGGCACTTCGCCTATTGCGATGCGATCGGACAATGATGCGGTTTGAAACAAAAAGCCCCCGGAATGCGGGGGCTCTTTGAATGTTCGCCTTGACGGCTGAACAGTGGAAGGAAGAATACGTCTTTTGATTACGGAGTGATCTTCATTTACTTGTCACCAGGGCTTTAATGGGCAAGTCACCCAGTATTTGGGAGCCACTTCAACCCCGTTATTAGCGGGGAGAATCTCGCTCAACCAACTACCAGCCAACAGGCCCCCCTGGTGAACGACCTAGGGGTAGCAATCTTGGCCTACGCGCTATGCGATGCGGCTCCCTTGCGAGAGCCATTTCATATGGCGCAAGACCCATTGCACTCCTTAGAAAGGAGGTGATCCAGCCGCACCTTCCGGTACAGCTACCTTGTTACGACTTCGTCCCAGTTATCGGACCCACTCTCGGCACCTGCCTCCTTGCGGTTAGCCCAGCGACTTCGAGTGTTTCCGACTCCCATGACGTGACGGGCGGTGTGTACAAGGCCCGGGAACGTATTCACCGCAGTATGCTGACCTGCAGTTACTAGCAACTCCGCGTTCATGCAGGCGGGTTTCAGCCTGCAATTCCAACTGAGGCCGGCTTTGTCGGATTGGCTCCGCCTCGCGGCTTAGCAACCGTTTGTACCGGCCATTGTAGCGTGTGTGTAGCCCTGGACGTAAGAGCCATGATGATTTGACGTCATCCCCACCTTCCTCCCTTTTAGGGGCAGTCTCGCTAGAGAAAACAACTAGCGACGAGGGTTGCGCTCGTTGCGGGACTTAACCCAACACCTCACGGCACGAGCTGACGACAACCATGCAGCACCTGTGCAAGCTCCCTTGCGGGTCCCTTGCCTTTCGGTTCAGTACCACTTGCATGTCAAGCCCAGGTAAGGTTCTTCGTTTTGCATCGAATTAAACCACACGCTCCGCTGCTTGTGCGGGCCCCCGTCAATTCCTTTGAGTTTTAGCCTTGCGGCCGTAGTCCCCAGGCGGGATGCTTAACGCGTTAGCTTCGGCTCGCAGGGGGTCGATACCCCGCAAACCCAGCGCCCAACGTTTAGGGTGTGGACTACCCGGGTATCTAATCCGGTTTGCTCCCCACACTTTCGTCTATTAGCGTCAGGACAATCCCAGGAAGCCGCTTTCGCCACTGGTGTTCCTCCCGATATCTACGCATTTCACCACTACACCGGGAATTCCGCTTCCCTCTAACGGCCTCAAGTCTGCCAGTATCCCCCGACCGTTCCGGGTTAAGCCCGGAGATTTCACAGGAGACTTAACAGACCACCTGCAGACCCTTTACGCCCAGTGATTCCGGACAACGCTCGCAACCTACGTATTACCGCGGCTGCTGGCACGTAGTTAGCCGTTGCTTATTCCTCAAGTACCGTCCTTGCTCTTCCTTGAGAAAAGAGGTTTACGACCCGAAGGCCTTCATCCCTCACGCGGCGTCGCTGCATCAGGCTTTCGCCCATTGTGCAAGATTCCCTGCTGCTGCCTCCCGTAGGAGTGGGGGCCGTATCTCAGTCCCCCTCTGGCCGTACAAGCTCTCACTTCGGCTACCCGTCTTAGGCTCGGTGGGCCGTTACCCCGCCGACTACCTGATAGGACGCGAGCCCCTCCCGGAGCGGAGACGGGTTACCCCGCTCCTTTCCTCGACTGCTTCTAAGCTGCCGGGCGTACGCGGCATTAGTCCGCCTTTCGACGGGTTATTCCGCTCTCCGGGGCAGGTCACTCGCGTGTTACTCAGCCGTCTGCCGCTGCGCTCCACCCTTGCGGGTAGAACACCGCTCGACTTGCATGCATTAAGCGCGCCGCCAGCGTTCGTCCTGAGCCAGGATCAAACTCTCCGAAAACTGACGTATCTTCCTTCCACTATTCAGTTGTTAAGGCGCGGGCTGTCCGGGCCACGTGGTGACCGGAGGCGAAAGATGAGTATGACACCCCGTGCAAGCAGTGTCAACGGGTATCCGGGTCCGACGGTCCGCGGTCGGCAACTCGCCGTGCGGGACACCCCTGCCGCCCACCCGTCGCACCGCGGGCACCCTCCCCGACCGTGCCGTCCCGTCGTCCAGTCCAGTCCCGACTCGTTGAGCAAGCGCGCGACCAGGCGGCCCGCCCCCTTCGCGGGCGCGTTGACTGGCGAGTAGCGCGCAAATAGGATTGAGGTTCTGCCTGCTGGAGCGCCACGTGGTCGGCGCCGGAGCCAGCGCAGCACGCCGGACGGAGGTTAGCCATCGAATGGCCAGGCAAGTGCCGGGCGAGCCGTACACGCGCATCTCGGCCAAAGAGGCCAGCGACATGCTCAAGAAGGGCGGCGCGACGGTCGTCGATGTACGCCGCATCGATGAGTACAGGGCCGGCCACGTCAAGGGCGCCATGTGGGTCCCCGTCGATGACGTGATCCCGCGCTTCGACGAGCTGCCCAAGACCGGCAAGCTGTTCTTCGTGTGCGCGGTCGGCGCGCGCAGCGGCCTGGCCTGCGAGTACGCCGCGGCGATGGGCGCAGACGTCGCCCGCCTCTACAACATTGAGGAAGGCACGCCGACCTGGATACAGCAGGGCCTTCCGGCCTCCTACGGTGACGAGAAGTAGGCAGCTCGCCGAGCTTTTCGCGGTGCACCGGCCTGCCCGGTCGGTATGACGGGAGCCTGGTCACGGCGCGCAGCGTGGGACCGAGCGGTTCTGCACACCGGCCCCCGACCCGCGCGAGCAGCACCAATCCCGGAGCAAGCTAGTGAAGGTCCTGGTAGTTGGCACCGTCGCCTACGATGACGTGGAGAGCCCCGAGGGCCGCCGCGTAGGCCAGCTCGGCGGCTCGGCATCGTACTTCGCCGCCGCCGCCAGCTACTTCACCAGCGTCGGCATCGTCTCAGTCGTTGGCCGCGACTTCGCGCTGCCCGACCGCCAGCGGCTGGAGGCCCGTGGAATAGACCTCTCCGGCGTCCAGGTCGCCGAAGGCGGCACGTTCCGCTGGTCTGGCGCCTACCGGGACGACCTCAACAACGCCATCACGCTCCAGACCCAGCTGAACGTGCTGGAGAAGTTCAGCCCTACGCTCTCTGAGCGGCACCGCGCCGCGCCGTACCTTTTCCTGGCGAACATCGACCCTCGCCTGCAGCACCGCGTCGTGGACGGCATGGCCACGCGGCCCAGGCTGGCGGCGTGCGACACGATGAACCTCTGGATCGACATCGCACGTGACAGCCTCGTCAGCCTGCTGCCGCGAGTCGACGCCCTGCTGATCAATGAAGCTGAGGCCAAGCAGCTCACTGGTGAGCGGCAGCTCCCACGTGCGGCGGCGAAGCTCATCGAAACAGGGCTGAGCACGGTCGTGATCAAGCGCGGCGAGTACGGCGCTGCGCTGTTCGACCGCAAGTTCAACTTCGCCATGCCCGCGTACCCTCTGGCAAAAGTGATTGACCCCACCGGCGCCGGCGACAGCTTTGCCGGCGGGTTCATAGGCTACCTTGCGGCTGTGGAAGACACGAGCGAGGACGCCATGCGCCGCGCAGTCGTGGCCGGCTCGACAATGGCGTCGTTCTCGGTCGAAGACTTCGGTCTCGACCGGATCACCTCCCTAACCCCCGACCAGATCGACCAGCGGTTCCGCGCTTTCGAGGAGCTGATGCGCTTCCACCCGACGGGTGGCGGGCAGGGCCTGCCCCTACGCGCGCGCTACCGGGAATGAGAGACAATCCGGACTGGCGCGTCGGCGGTTGTTGGCCGGACGCGCCCTGGCGCTGGCAGCGCGTTGGGCGGTAGCAAACGGGGGCAGAGTTGAAGTACCACATCAAGGACATCAAGCTGGCGGCTGAAGGCGCTCTCCGCGCGGAGTGGGCAGGGCGCGAGATGCCAGTCCTGAAGACCATCCGGGAGCGGTTCGCGAAGGAGAAGCCCCTCAAGGGTGTCCGCATGGCGGCATGCCTCCACGTCACTGCCGAGACGGCCAACCTGGCGGCCACGCTGCAGGCCGGTGGCGCGCAAGTCGTGATGTGCGCGTCCAACCCCCTTTCCACGCAGGACGACATCGCAGCGTACCTCGTAAAGACCGGCGTCCCGACGTTCGCCATCAAAGGCGAAGACTCTGAGACCTACTACAGCCACATCAAGGCGGCGCTCGACTTCAAACCGCACATCACGGTTGACGACGGCGCTGACCTTGTCGCCATGCTGCACAAGGACCGCACGGACCTCCTCAAAGGCGTCTTCGGCGGCATGGAGGAAACGACCACGGGCGTGGTCCGCCTGAAGGCGCTGGCCAAGGAGGGCAAGCTCAAGTACCCGATCGTGGCGGTAAACGACTCTGACACCAAGCACATGTTCGACAACCGCTACGGCACCGGCCAGAGCACGATCGACGGCATCCTGCGCGCTACCGACTTGCTCTTGGCAGGCAAGACCGTTGTCATCGCCGGCTACGGCTGGTGCGGCAAAGGCCTGGCGTCCCGGGCGAAGGGCCTCGGCGCAATCACTGTTGTGGTCGAGGTTGACCCCGTGCGGGCCCTGGAAGCGGCCATGGAAGGCCACCGCGTGATGAAGATGGCGGACGTCGCACCCATCGGCGACCTCTTCGTGACGGTCACCGGCGACATAAACGTCATCGACCGCAAGCACATGAAAAAGATGAAGGACGGCGCCATCATGGCGAACTCCGGCCACTTCAACGCCGAGATCAATATCGAAGCGCTCGAAGAGATGGCGGAGACCAAGCGCCGCGTACGCCCCTTCGTGGACGAATACGCTCTGGAGGACGGCCGGTCGCTGTTCCTGCTCGGCGAGGGGCGCCTGATCAACCTGGCCGCCGCCGAGGGCCACCCTGCGAGCGTCATGGACATGAGCTTTGCCAACCAGGCGCTTGCCGGGGAGTGGATCGTCGAGAACCACTCCAAGCTCAAGCCGGGCGTGTATACGCTGCCGGCCGAGCTTGACCGCGAAATTGCCAGGCTGAAGCTAGCGTCAATGGACATGGGGCTCGACACGCTCACCGCGGAGCAGGAGAAGTACCTTTCCAGCTGGGAGCTGGGCACGTAGGGAGCATTCCGACACCACCTCTCCCTCGATGGGAGAGGGCCTTATGGAGAGGGTGACGACCACCACTAGACCGAGGAAGCGCAATTGACCCAGACAGCCGCACGAAGCCAGTCACAGATGAACACCCGCGCAGGCAACTACCTCCTCACATCTGAGTCCGTGACTGAAGGGCACCCGGACAAGATCTGCGACCAGGTCTCCGACGGCGTGCTCGACGCCGTCATGGCCAAAGACCCGATGGGCAGGGTGGCCTGTGAGTGCTCAGTGACCACCGGCCTCTGCCTGGTGTTCGGCGAGATCACCACGAAGGCGGAGATCGACTTCCAGGCCATCGCCCGGGGCGTGATCCGGGACATCGGCTACCTGGACGCGGGCTGGGGCTTCGACTGCAACTCCGTCGCGGTGCTCACCGCGGTCGGCAAGCAGTCGCCGGACATCGCCGCCGGCGTGAACACCGCCCTGGAGGCGCGCGGCGAGGCCGTCAAGGTCGAGGAGATCGGCGCGGGCGACCAGGGCATGATGATCGGCTACGCCGTCAACGAGACGCCGGAACTGATGCCCATGCCGATCGCGCTGGCGCACAAGCTCACGAGGCGTCTGGCGACCACACGCAAGTCGGGCGAAATCGCCTGGCTGCGGCCGGACGGCAAGTCCCAGGTCACCATCGAGTACGCCGCCGACCACACGCCCCGGCGCGTCCACACCGTGGTCGTCAGCACCCAGCACTCTCCGGACGTCTCCAACGAGCAGATCCGCAAGGAGATCATCGAGAAGGTCGTCAGGCCCGTCATCCCAGCCAGCCTGCTCGACGCTGACACCAAGTATTACGTGAACCCCTCCGGGCGGTTCGTGATCGGCGGGCCGCACGGGGACTCCGGGCTGACTGGCCGCAAGATCATCGTGGACACCTACGGCGGCAGCGCCCGGCACGGCGGCGGCGCGTTCTCAGGCAAGGACCCCACCAAAGTGGACCGCTCTGGCGCCTATGCCGCCCGCTGGGTGGCGAAGAACCTGGTGGCCGCGGGGGTCTCAGACCGGGCAGAGGTGCAGTTTGCCTACGCCATCGGCGTGGCGCGGCCGCTGTCGATCTACGTCGAGACCTACGGCACAGGCAAGCGGCCGAACACCGACATCGTGCGACTCATCCAGGACAACTTTGACCTGCGACCAGGCGCCATCATCCGGGACCTGAACCTGCGACGGCCCATCTACCGCCAGGTCGCCGCGTACGGTCACTTCGGCCGGGAAGACCTGGACCTGCCCTGGGAGCGCCTTGACCGCGTGGACGCTCTCCGCAAGGCGGCCAGGCTCTAGGCGACCGTCCAAGCATCCCCTCTCCCCTTGCGGGAGAGGGCGTGGGTGAGGGGTTTCGCGTTCACTGGCTCGTTTCCGTGGCGCCAAGCAGCCGGTCCCGCATAAGTTCTGAGATAACTACCAATGGCCCAATCGCCGACTGCATCCCCACAGATCAGGTTTGGCACTGACGGCTGGCGAGCGCGCATCGCCGACCAGTACACGTTCGCCAACGTCCGCGCCTGCGCGCAGGGCCTCGCAAACTACCTCAACGCGGCGGGCAGCGGGGCGTCCGGCGCGGTCGTCGGCTACGACACGCGCTTCTTGTCCGACCAGTTCGCCCTGGAGGCCGCTGGCACGCTCGCCGCCGCTGGAGTCCCTGTGCGGCTGTTCGACCGCCCGGCGCCAACCCCTGCCTGCAGCTTTGCGGTGAAGCACTTCGCAGCGGCGGCCGGAGTCATGATCACTGCCAGCCATAACCCCGCGCAGGACAACGGCTTCAAGGAGAAGTCCCCCGCAGGCGG
>CAYWBD010000328.1:0-7347 GCA_964456315.1 uncultured Thermoflexus sp. | reverse complement strand
AGGTAGATGGCGTCGAACTTGCTCAGGGTCGCCAGGGCGTCCTCGGGCATCATCTGGCCGTGTTTGAAGTAGTAGTCGGTGCTCCAGGGGAACTCGGTCCACTGCCACTTGATGCCGTGTGCTGGTGCGACGGCCTCGAGGACCTTGATGCCCTCTTCGACGACTTCTTTGCCGATGCCGTCGCCGCGGATGACTGCGATCTTGTAGGTCGCCAAAGGGGTTCCTTTCGCCGGGACTCAGCCCGGACAGGCGCCCGGCGTGGGCGGTCAGTTGGGGTTGCAGAGGGTACCGATAAGGGCACGAGGCGGGGCCGCGGGCTACCTCACGCCTTCTTGGACCTTTCCTCGATGATGAGCAGCGACCCCGCGATGTCGTGCTCGGTCCAGCCCTTCTTCATCATCTCGTCGATGACGCCCTTGGCCTGCATGGTCAGGGGCAGCGCGAGCTTCTGGGACTTCGCGAGCTCCTGGAGGATGCCCATGTCCTTGGCCAGGTTGCGGACGGGGGCGGCTGATTTCTCGAAGTTCCGGCTTGCGGTGATGGGCGCGCTGCGCTCGACCATGCGGCTCTGGCCCCAGGCGACTTTCAGGATCTCGGCCGCGGTGTTGATGTCAACGCCGGCGGAGTTTGCGAGTGCGAACGCTTCCGCCGCGGCGACGCAGTTGACAGAGACGAGGAGCTGGTTGATGAGCTTCATGGCCGTGCCTGCGCCAGTAGGTCCCATGTAGCGCACGTTGGCGCCCATCATGTCGAGGGCGGGCCTGGCCTTTTCGAATGCGGCCTTTTCTCCACCGGCCATGATAGCGAGTGTGCCTGCGGCAGCGCCTGTCGGCCCGCCGGAAATGGGGGCGTCCAGAAAGCTGACGCCACGCTTCTTCGCTGCTTCGGCGCAGGCCTTGGAGGTCGCCATGTCGACGGTGCTGTGGTCTACCACGACCGCGCCGGGCCGGGCGTGTTTCACGGCGCCATCGGGGCCGGTGAGGACATCCAGCGAGGTTTTGACGTCCGGCAGGCAGACGAGGATGAGGTCGCACTTTGCAGCGAGCTCAGCGACTGAGCCTGCGCCCTTCGCCCCTGCTGCGACCATGGCGTCCACTTTTGGCCTGGAGCGGGTGTAGACGGTGAGGTCCGCGCCTTTCTTGAGCAGGTTGTTGGCCATGCCCTGGCCCATGTTGCCAAGGCCCACGAATCCGACTTTCATCCGACGCACCCTTCTAACGAGCGATTGCAATTGAGGCGGCGATTATAACAACGCGGCTCTTTTTCGCCCCGGTGATGCCGCTGTCGCGGTTGCTAGACGAACCGTTCCGGCCAGCAAAAGCAGAGGCCCCGGATTGGACGGGGCCTCTCTGAGTTTCTTCTCGATGGCCTGCGGGCCTAGCCTAGCTGGCGCAGGCGGGGGTCGAGTTTGTCCCGCAGCCAGTCGCCGATGAAGTTGTACGACATGACGACGAGGAATAGCGCCAGGCCGGGCCAGAAGATGACGTGCGGCGCGTCGCTGAGATACTGGCGCCCGTCCGAAATGCTCTTGCCCCACGAGGGGAATGGGTCTGGGATTCCTGCGCCCAGGAAGCTGAGGGCCGCTTCGGTCAGGATCAGGCCGCCCACGCTGAGGGATGCGACCACCAGGATGGTGCTGAACGTACCTGGCAAAATGTGTTTGACCATGATCCGCATGTTGGAGGCCCCGGCGATCCTCGCGGAGGCTACGTAGTCCCTTGACCGGAGCACCAGTGCGTCTGCGCGCACCTGACGGACGAATGGCGGCCACGCGACCAGGGAGAGCAGGAACAACAACACCCAGGGGGTCTTGGGACTCCAGAACCCGGCGACGACAAGCGCGACCAGGATGAACGGGATCGACCGCCACATGTCCACCACTCTGGTGATGAGCTCGTCCCACCACCCGCCGAAGTACCCTGCCATGACGCCCATCGACGCCCCGAGCAGGAGCCCCGTGCCAAGCGAGATCACGGAGACGTAGAGAGTGATGCGCGCGCCTCCGATGATCCGGGAGAGGATGTCGCGTCCAACATGGTCGCCACCGAGGAAGAACTCGAACTTGCTGATGTGCGCCCGGTCGTCATCTGGCAGGAGGTGATTCTCGGTGGTCCTACCGTAAGTGGGGGGGAAGTTCTTGAGCAGGAGGGACTGCTTTATCGGGTCACGGGGGTACATGAAGTTGCCGAACACCCCGACGATCACGAGCATCAGCAAGACGAACCCAGGTATGACCGGGTACGCGAAAAACCAGCGCCAGGCCTTGCCGAGCGGGCCCCGCCTGCGTGTCTTGCGTAGTCCTTCAGATGCGGTGGCCGAGGCCTCCGCGTGTGCAACTTGAGCCATTGCTATCGTCCCTGCGCGCTAGTCATATCTGATGCGCGGATCGACGGCCCCGTAGGACAGGTCGACAAGGAAGTTCGCCACAACATACAGGCCGGCGTAAAGAAGCACGAAGGCCATGAGCACAGGAAAATCACCATTGGTAATTGCGGTGAGCAACTGCCGGCCCATGCCCGGCCAGGCGAAGACCTGTTCAACGATGATTGAGCCTCCCAGGAACGACGTAAGGATTACCGCGGAGGCGGTGAGAGGTTGTATCAGGGCGTTCCGGAAGCCGTGCTTCCAGACGATGCCCCAAGAACTGACGCCTTTGGCCCGGGCGAGCTTGATGAACTCTGAGTCCATGATCTCCAGCATCGATGACCGGGTAAGGCGCATGTAGCTTGCGGCGGCCCCCCAGCCAAGCGTGATTGCAGGCAGGACGACGTATTCCCAGTCGAGCCAGCCGCGGTCGCCCCTAGTGCCGGCAGGCAGCCACCCCCGTTCGACCGCGACGAAGAAGATCAGTATGTATCCGAGCCAGAAGTTCGGCAGTGCCTGTCCGAATGTGGCAAATACGCGGGCAACATAATCCCATTTCGAGCCTCGTTTCACCGCCGCGAACACGCCGATGGGGATGCCTATGACGGTGGCGAGTATCCAGGCGAAGACGGCCAGCTGTGCGGATGCGGGGATTTTCTCGGTTACGACTTTGAGGACAGGCTTTTCGTCGAGGATCGTCTTGCCAAAGTCTCCGCGGCTAATCTGCCCAATCCAGACGACGTATTGCACAACGAACGGCTTGTCCAGACCGAGCTTCTTCTTCAGCGCGGCCTGCTGTTCCGGCGTGTTGCCATACCCTCCCGGCTTGGCGTAGAGCAGGAGCGGGTCACCCGCCAAACGCGAAAGGGTGAATACCAACGCGGTCGCGAAGACAAGGGTGAGGACCGCGAAGAGCAGTCTCCTCGCCAGGAATCGCGCCATTCTATTGGATTTACCTCTCGGGAAGGGGGGATGACGATGGGTGCCCAAGCCATGATGCGGGGCTCTCTTCCAGTACTACGCTGGGGATAGCCGCGCAGTTCGGTGGCCAGAAGCTACCTTAAAAGCAACCCCTTGTCCAGTTCCCTTTTGACTCTCTCAATAGGGCTCCCTGGCGAGCCTGTCGCATCCGGCAAGTTCCCAAAACAGGTTCGCAATTGAAATACCGAGGCGCCTCGCGACCTGTGCGAACCGCCGGCTGCGATAGTGGGTGATAGCAAGGGGCGGCCTGATTGCTCAGGCCGCCCCACCACAATTCGCGAGTTCGGTCGTTCACCCCGACCGGGGCCTTTTCCTAACTACTTGCCTGCTACGAGCTCCAGTTGCCACCAGGCGTCTGTGGAGCTGGTCGCGGACACTGGCATGGGCCATGCCTTAACTTTGCTTGAGTTCATGACCGTTAGGGTCGGGTAGGCGACCGCGCCGGGCATAAGGGCCTGGTCGTACATGTACTTGATGTACTCGTCCACGTACAACACACCCTTCGCCGGGTCTTTTTCGGTTGCAGCAAGGCGGTACAACCTCAGGATTTCGGGCGACTCGAACCCGCAACTAAAGCCGTTGCGCGAGAGCGAGGTCTGCACGAGCCCCTTCGGGAAGAACCACGGCAGGGCTTCGAAGCCCTTGTCGCAACCAGTCACGATCGGGATGGTGCTCGTGCGGTTTACGAGCGAGGGCCTGAAGGTCTGGTAGGCGTACTTGAGCGTGAACACGTTCAGTCCAAGTTCGCTCCAGTAGCCCGCGATGGCATCGGTGGTCTCGTGGAAGATCGGGTCCTGGCTGTACACGGAGACCTCAAACGAGCGGTTGCCAAGAGGCCCACCGGTCTTCGGGGTGCCCTTGAAGTAGTTACCCTGCACTGCGGCGCCCATGATGCGGGCCTGCGCACCCTTGACGTCGTAGTTGTAGCCGTACTTCAGCTTGGACACGTCCGTCTTGCACGTCGCGGGGTCATAGCCTTGGGTCGTGCCGTCCTTCAGGGACCGCGGGTGCTTGATGGAGACGTACATCACGTGCACCGGGGTACCCAGGCAGCCAACGACCGCCTTGTTGACTTCGTCGCGGTTGATGGCTTCGGCGAGCGCCCAGCGGATCTGCCGGGCCTCTTCCAGGTCTTCAGGGACGCGCGGGTCACCGATCCAGGGCCAGTCCTGCTGGTAGACACCGCCGCCCGCGAACGGGTTCAGCGGGGAACCGTCCACGGCACTCACCGTTTCCCACAGGTTGCCGGAGAAGAACAGCCCACCCTGCGTGAAGTTGCTGGTGCTTGACGTGATGAAGCTCTTGCCGTCCTTGGTGAACTGCGGGACGTCCTTGGCCAGGATATCGGCCAGGTCAACGTCACCGGCGCGCAGGAGCGCTACCCGGCTGGTCGGGTCCGGTGCGAAGACCCGGATGATGCGGGCGGTCTTGGGCGTGAGAGCCGGGAGGTAGTGCTGCTCCGCTCCGGTGTAGCGGCTCTTCTGGATGATCTTGTCGTCACGTGTCCACGACTCGATCTGGAACGGGCCGGTCTCGACGACGTTGGCCCGGAGGAAGTCACCAGGCTTTGTGTAGGTGCCGTCTGTGTAGTCGTGGGCCTTCTTGGACGTGATCGAGATGGCCTGGCCGGGCTGACCAAGGAGGTCTGCCAGCCAGATCGACGTGAAATCCACGAACGGGATCTTTATGGTCTCGGGGTCGATGACCTGGACTTCGTAGAAAATGTTGAAGTCGCTGGCCTGCCCGTGGATGGAGTCCAGGACGTATTTGTCTGCGATGTCCTTGAGGTAGTCGGCCGAGTACTTGTATAGGTCAACGCCGGGCTTGGGCGAGCCGAAGTTAGCGTCGTTGATGCTGAACGCCACGTCCGCGGCAGTCAACTCACCCCAGTCGCCATTGTGGCTGGCGGTGGGCTTCACGTTGTGGAACTTGATGCCCTTGCGGATCTTGACGGTCACGGCGACCTTTGCCTTGGCGTTCGGGTCGTCCGCAAGCGTCCATGATAGGCCGATCCAGGGGCTCTCTTTGATGTTCGGGATGTCGTACAAGAAGAGCGTTTCGCCAACGCCCGTGTAGTGCGTCCCCTCACATGCCTGAGCGCGGCACAGGCCGTTCTGGTCGCCGGGAGCGGCCCCGCCAAACGCGTACACCGCGGTGCCAACGGCGCTCTTCGGAGCTGGCAGGGCGACCTGCTCAATTCCCTTGGCAACCGGGACCGGGGTCGCTGTGGCGGTCTGCACGACGACGACTGTCTGCTGCGCCACAACGGTCTCTTTCACCACAACCGTCTGGACTACCGGCGCCGCGGTCTCTTTGACCACGACGGTCTGAATCACTGGCGCTGCGGTCTCTTTAACGACCACGGTCTGGATAATGGGCGCTGCGGTCTGGATGATGATCTGGGGCGTGGCCGCAGGCTCATCGCCACCACAGGCCACCGCGACCATCGCCGCGCCGCCAGCCAGCAGCGCACCAAGCGCTGAGAATTTGCGGAAACTATGTCTATTCACGATCGCTCCTCCTATGGAGTTAGAAGACAGCCCGTCGGGCGGGCGAGCCTCCACCAGCCCGGAGGTCCGGGCAGCCTGAGATAGTCCGTGCCACCGGCGACACCTGAACAGGCCCCACTCGAGCCTGCCCGCCGCACGTGCCGACGCGCTGAACTTCAGCGACTGATAAGTCGCCGAATTTCAGGTCGTGAGTATATGGGTACCCCGAGATGGCTGTCAACGAAACGTAGTCCGCTTGT
Organism: uncultured Thermoflexus sp.; assembly: GCA_964456315.1. GTDB lineage: Bacteria > Chloroflexota > Dehalococcoidia > Lucifugimonadales > Lucifugimonadaceae > SHXW01. The sequence goes on along the minus strand of CAYWBD010000328.1, from coordinate 1,253 downwards.
CAGCTTGGCGGAGAGCGGGTTCGCCGACGTCTACGCCACCCCCTGGGGCCGCCTGGCCGCGATGTACGCAAGCACGATTTCCACGGCGGCTTCCTGGTCAGCGCTCAGCGCTTCGGCGGTGGAGGCGGCGGTGTGCGGAGACAGGATGACGTTCGGCACCATGACAAGCGGGCTGTCTTTGGGTATGGGTTCTCGGGCGAACACGTCAAGGGCAGCGCCCGCGATGGTCTGACTGGTCAGGGCGTCGGTGAGCGCCTGCTCATCGACCAGCCCCGCCCTCTCGCCGTTGATCAGGAAGGCTGTCGTTTTCATCACTGCGAACTGGCGGGGTCCGAAGGTCGGACTGCGGGCCTCCGATGGCCGGGAATGGACTGAGACGACGTCAGAGTTGCGCAACAGGTACTCGAGCTCGACGGTGTGGCTGTCGTCGTGCTCGCCGGGCCTGCCTGCCAGTTCTGGCCCCCAGGCGACGACGTTCATGCCGATCCCGGCAGCGATCCGCGACAGTTTCCGCCCTGCTGCGCTGGTCCCAATGACGCCGAGAGTCTTGCCGGATAGCTGCGTGATGAGCCCGCGCGGCCACTCCCCTGCCCTGACCCGCTGGTCCAGCTCTGGGATGCGCCGGGCGAGGGCAAGCATGAGCGCCAGGGTGTGTTCTGCGACGGCGTCAGATATGGTGTCCGGCGTGTGCGTCACTTCCACACCCATTTGCCAGGCGGCTTCGGTGTCGACGCTTTCCGAGGCGGCACCCATGACAACTATGTGCTTGAGGGCCTTGCAGGCCGCAAGGACAGGCCGGGTGAGGTGGCCGGCCGACCGGGAGAAGATGACCGTATGGGCCCGGCCGATGCGGCTCCGGAGGTCTGACTCTCCAGTTGGCCGGGAGGTGTGAACGTCTACCCTGATCCCCGTTGCGGACCGGAGCCTGACAACCGACGCTGAGTCTGCCATTACCGGCGGGTCGTCGTCAGGCACGACCACCAGGAACTGTTCCGACAGCGGTTTTCCTGAGACGGGCTGTGTCATGGGTACCCCTGGCGACCGGAGGTCCGGCGCACACCACACAGAGATGTACCATATCGGCCCCGCGCTGGCTGGTATCCGGGCTGTCGTAGAAGGACTGGCGTGGACCATCGACGAGCCTGCTCGCGTTTCGGTCTTCTCGAACAAGACACCACACTGAGCCGCGCTGTGTGGCGACCTCCGATGAGTGACTCATGTACTCAAGGGCTGCCTTGGCGGCCTTCCACTCA
>CAYWBD010000327.1:0-3691 GCA_964456315.1 uncultured Thermoflexus sp. | reverse complement strand
CGCCCGCTCGTCCCGGGCCCCGCCCGTCGCACCGTCCAACGCCAACGCCACAAGGTGGTGCGACCGCGATAGTTCCCACGGCACCTTCACGTCCGCGCCTGGAGTGCGTCCAATCGGCATGTCCATATACCAGCAGTCTGGGTCCCACCTGTACCCGGACTTCAGGTCAAGGTGCCAGTCCACAGGACTGTAGGTGCCCGCGCCTCCGCCGAGGGCGGCGCGGTAAGCGGCAAGCTCAGGACCGACTGATCTCATTGACTCCGCAGCGGAATCCAGACGGATCAGCATCCGCTTGATCTGCGCGCGCTCTGCGCCCGCGCCTGGGGGCATCCGGTACTTCGCGCCGAAGGCCCCGGCCGCTTCTGCCTGATACCCCGCTCCGACGAAACCGGAGCCCAGCAGGTCAAACCTGTGCTTTGCAGCGCCTGCGGCGACGCGCCGATACCCTGCCTCCGGTCCGGGCGCCGTGGCGGGCAGTTCGAAGCTGAAAGCCCGTAGGTCAAGCAGCGGGTGGCCGTCCGTCCCAGCCGCGTCCCGGGCGTCATAAAAGTGTCTGAACTGCTCGTCGCTGACTCCTGTGGCACTGGCACGGTCTCGCAGCCTGCGACGCGCGTAGGCCACACGCCTAGCCGCGGCGCGTACGCCGCGCGCTGTCAGCGCGCGCAGCCGCTCGACCGGGTTACCGCCTAGCGTCATGACGCTACAAGCCCTCGCGGCCGTGGGGCCAGTTCGCTACGAACTCTATCTCGTCCGGGTGCGCTCGCAGGTAGCCGTCGAGGGCGTCACACACGGCATCCAAGTCCCTGCCTGACAGCCGCGGGTGCGACGGCAGGTTGACGATATGCCGCGCAAGCCGCTCCCCGTTCGGGCACTGGCCGAGCGCGTAGTTGCAGGCCGCCGGGTCGGTTGGCGCGGGCGAGATCGGGTAGTCGAACCACCTGCCCAGCTCGATGCCCCGCGCGCTGAACCACGTCGCCATGCGCTCACGGTCTCGCGCCACGAGCGGGTACCTGATCATCACCGCGTCAGCGTCGCGCCAGTCAAGCCACGCCGCCACACCGCGGCCCGCGAGCACTGCCGCGTACCGCTCCGTCGCCACCTGGTGCGATGTAAGAACCGCGTCCAAGCGGCCGAGTTGGGATGCCAACACATCCCAGTGCGCGCCGGCCTGCGCCGCCATGTACGGTCTGACTGCAGCACCACCTGGCTCGCTATACTCCGGCGACGTGTGGCTGGATGAGTCCCGAAAGGCGCGCGCGCGGAAGAGAGCGGCCGCGGGATATCCGGTGTACCGCAGCAGACCGGGTGAATAAACCGCCTTGGAAATCCCCGCCTGCGCGAGCCGGGAAGCCGCTTCAGCGCGACCGAGCCTGCCCGCCCCATCCCGCACTCGCCGCAACCCGGCGGCCATCGGGGCGTCGTTCGTCTGGGCGAGGCCGCCCCACCCGGCGGAGATGGTCTTCGAGAGCTCGAACGAGACTACCGCCGCGTCGCCGAAGTTCACGAGGGGCGCTCCACCAAACTGGCTGCCAACCGCGAGCGCGGCGTCACCAATTATCTTCAGGCCCTGCCGCCTGGCGATAGCTCCGAGCGCGTTCAGGTTGCCCGCAAGCCCGAACGTATGCTGGACCAGGACGGCCCGGGAGCGCGGCGTGATCGCCCGCTCTAGAGCTTCAGGCGACATGGCGAATCTCGTCGGGTCAATATCCACCCACACCGGCTTCGCGCCTGACGCCATGATGCCCTCGGCCACGGCGGCGCACGTGAAGCCGGTGGCCAAGACCTCATCGCCAGGCCCGGTTCCCACGGCCAGGAGGCAGGCTGTGATCCCCGAACGCGCAGAAGGAAACGCTACCGAGTCCGCCACTCTATGCAGCGCCCGCCAGCCCTGCTCGAACCGTTCTCGGGCGCGGTCGCCCCCCGGTCCGGCTATGAGTGCCCACGGCGCCGCGGCGAGGAGTCTAAACGCCTCTCCGCTGGTCATCACCGGGAGATAGAAGTTGATCTGTCGCACCGGCTAGGCGTCCTCTTCTGCTCCCCTTGAAGCGCCGAGCGGGGGGCCCTCACCGGCCTGCGTCACCGGCCGGGCCCGCTCTCGCGCACCGCCCGCCGGAAGACTTCAAGCGTTTGCGCCGCCGACACTCGCGCCTCGAACTTTGTCTCCGCCGTCCGGCGGCCTGCCTCACCCATCTTGCTGCGAGCGGCTGGGTCAGCGACCAAACGCGAGAGGGCGCGGGCGAGGTCTGTGGCGTCGTCGGGCTGGTACAGCAAGCCGTTCACGCCGTCTTCAATGGCTTCCGGTATTCCGCCTATGCGCGCCCCAGCTACGGCGGTCCCGCAAGCCATCGCCTCCTTCATACTCTGGCCCATGCACTCCAGCAGGGTTCGCGGCGAGACAACTAGCACGTCGGTCGCGGCATAAAAATCCTGGAGTTCATTTTCTGGCACGAAGCCGATCATCTGCACTCTGGGTCCCTCCAGCCCAGCCAGTCTCTGTCGAACGTACGCCTCGTCCTCGCCTTTGCCCCCTATGAGGCAGACCACACCATCCGCCGGCCTGACCTGTGACACCGCTTCGAGGAACGTATCTAGCTTTCGCCTGAGGACGATACCCAGGACTGAGATCACCGTGGCGTCCTGCGGGATCCCGTTCTTCTCCCGCCAGGCGCGGCCGTCCAGGCCGGGCCGGAACCGCCGCGTGTCTATCCCTGCATAGATAACTGACGAACGGCCGGCACGCGCGCCGAGCCTCCTTGCCCCGTTCATGCAGTGCTCAGATGTGGCGATCACTTGCGTCGCTCCGCGGCACACCAACCGGCCAGCCCGCAACCAGCGGCGGTGCTGGTCCGTCGTCGCATGCGCCTCGCCGTAGACGACGACGACCGAGGCCACGCCATTGACCCGACTTTGCAGGAGAGCGGACGCTCCGGCGGGCCACGTCTCATGTGCGTAGACCAGGTCCACAGCCTCACGCCGGATCAGAGCGGAGAGGGCCTGGTTGTAACGGATGAAGCGCGCGTAGTTGCCTGGCCGGGTAAACGGCGCTCTCGTGAGCACCGGCGCGTATGAGAAGAGACCTTGCATTGAGCGTGGGCCCGTTTCGGCCAGCCGGTGGAACGCGGCGCCGTCCAGTGGTCTGGCGTCAGCGGGCGGGGACATGGGCACGAAATGGGTTACGACCTCGCCCTTGGGCCAAAGCGCCAGGTGGTTTTCGATGATCCGGATTATCCCGCCGTACGGCGGCGGGCACGGGGCAATGATGGCCACTTTAATGGGCCTAGCCTCTGCAGGGGCGGTCATTCTGGCCTCAATACAAAAATGCGGTAGTAGGCGTAGTGTGCAGGGCCCGGAAGCCTCAAAATGTGGTCCAGCGGCCAGCCTGCGCAAAGTATCCCCCGGCGTGCGAGCCGGTAACCAAGACCCAGCGCGCGTCTGATGACGTTGCTGTGAGCAGACCGGACCGGCTGATCACCGATCGTTCTTGGAGCGGAGACCTGTGCTGGACCAGCACGGCCGCAATTAGTCAGTCTTCCGACGAGACGGTCGAACTGGTGGACTGCGACCGGCCCCCACGGCGCGTACGTGCGCTCCCTCTCCACTTGCCAGCCCCCCTTCCCGAACCTTTCACACCACTCGGCGGCGGTCCGTTCCAAGACTCCGGCCTGGGACTTCCCCGGCGACATCTGCCAGG
>CAYWBD010000326.1:0-3457 GCA_964456315.1 uncultured Thermoflexus sp. | reverse complement strand
ACCACGTCCGCCTGCCTGCACACCTCCTCGACCGACTTCGCCCAGCGCACCGTCAGGCCGGCGTCTTTCTGGATGCCCTCGGCGAAGGCGGCCTTCTTGTCCTCGGGGTCTATCGAGTAGGCCAGCAGCGACTCGAACTTGCCCGCCGCGGCCATCCCCAGCGCCTGGGTGCGGCCCTGCACGCCCGTGCCAATAAGGCCGGCGACTTTGGCCCGCTTCCCCGCCAGGTGCTTCGTCGCCACGCCCGTCACTGCGCCCGTGCGCATGGCGGTCAGGTAGCCGCCGTCCATCACCGCCAGCACCCGCCCGGTCTCCTGGTCCTGGACGAGGATTGTCGCCAGCGTCGTGGGCAGCGAGTACTTCGACGGGTTGTTCTTGTAGACCGTGACGGCCTTCACGCCGAGCGCGCCGGCGCCCTTCATGTAGGCCGGCATGTATGCGATCCACCCGCCGACGCTGGGGTCTATGAACACCGTTCGCTGCGGCATCTCCGCCGTGCCCTTCGCCAGCTCTGCGAAGGCCTTCTCGACCACCTCGATGGCCTTCGCCATGGGCAGGAGCTTCATCACGTCTGCGCGGGACAACAGGAGGGCCATGCCGGGACTCCTTTTCGGTCTCCCTTCGTGCAGGGAGAAGACTGCCGGAATCCCCTCTCCCGCCGGGAGAGGGCGAGGGTGAGGGGCGCCGAAGTTCACCGATCAGGTACACGAACGCGGCGATTATAGGCCCGGCCGGTTGTCAGCCGCGAAAGTGCCGACCGCACACTTCCGGGCGCGCCGCACGTCTATATGTTCAGCGGCTCTAACCGCACACACCCATGAGGAGGCTGCCATGAAAGTCGTCGTTACGGTCCGAGGAATGATGAAAGAGGCTGACGAACAGAAAGCGAAAGCAGTGCACAACGCCATCGTCGGCAGAGTCGCCCCGATCGGCCAGTCACTTGGGGCCATCGGGCACCAGGCGTACTTGAACCCACAGAAAAAGAGTGAGTTCCTGGCCGTGGACACCTGGCCGAACATGGAGGCGCTCCAGAAGTTCATGGGCCACTCCGTGAACCCCGGCGCGCAGATCGCCAGCATGTTCCAGGGCCAGCCAGAAATCACGGTCTGGGTTGAGTCCGGCTACGACGGTTTTTACAAGGCCTGAACAGGCACAGCCGGCAGCCCGGCCGGCAACTCGAACGCGGACACCAACCGGGGCGACATGAACGTCGCGATATCTGACAACAACGTGTCGCCCCGGACGCGCTCGACCCTCAAAACCTGCACGCCCACAGGGTTGGACTGCCCGTCCGCGCCGAGGGCGTACAGGCCGAAGGCGGGCTGGCCGTTCGCGCTGACCAGCAGCAGCCGCCACCGTGGCTGACCTGCCCCGAACACCCACGCCCTCAGGAAGCGGCCTGCGTGCTCCGCGCCCCGGGTCCACGCCGGCGATGGGGGCATCGTGAACCGGGCGTCGTGAGTGAGCAGCCGCACGAGTTCCTCCACGTCCGCGGCCTCCCACGCCTTCACGTAGCGACTCAGGAGGTCCTGCACCCGCCCATCCGTTGCCAGGCTTGGAGCGGGCGCCCCGCCCGGCGCGCGGGCCGTACGTAGCGTGGAACGGGCGCGCTGCAGCATCGCATTCACGGCGCTCGGGCTTGCGTCGAGCAGCCTGGCGACCTCTTTCGCACGCCAGTCCAAGACATCGTGGAGGATCAGCACGGCACGCTGTCGCGCCGGCAAGGACTGCAACGCCGCCGCGAACGCCAGCGACACGGTCTCCCGCCCGATGTTCACGCTCTCCGGGTCGTCCTCAGCTGCTGCTATCCACGACTCCGGCAACGGGTCCAGCCACTGCACCTCGGTGTCGGGCAGCGCGGGATCGCGTTCCGGCGTCGCCGGGGGGTACAGCGCCTCGGGGAGCTTGCGCGCCGACCGCTTGCGGAGCAGGTCCAGGCACACGTTGGTCGCGATGCGGTACAGCCAGGTGCGGAGCGAGGCCTTGCCTTCGAAGCGGGCGCTTGACCGCCACGCCCGCAACATCGTCTCCTGCACGCAGTCCTCTGCGTCCTCGAGCGACCCCGTCATGCGGTAGCAGTGAAGCCGGAGCTCGGCCCTGTGGAGCTCTGCCGCAGTCGCAAATGCCGACCCGGTTGTAGTTCCGAGGTCGCTCCTGGCACTAGTCAAGTCATCTTGGCCTTGCCTGCAATGGGGTGTTCATTGGCGGCCCTGCTCCGTGGCTGGGCCAGCGTCGGTCTTTTGGCCGGCCCGGCCGGGCAGGGGTCGGCCCCGAAGGGGGGCAGGGATCAGCGCGTCGACGGAACCAGGCTGCGCCGGATTATAGTCCGGCGTCTGCATGCTGCCTGACGGACCTGGTGCGCAGCTCGCCCTGAGCTTGTCGAAGGGCCCCGTCGTCATTCCCGCGTACGCTGAAATCGGGGCCGCTCGCCCTTCGACGGGCTCAGGGCGAACGGGCCGCCCCGCAGACATGGCACGCCACTGCGCGGCTACACTCGGCGCATGAACACCGGCCATCTGTCCGCCAGGCCGTCGGGGCAGCCCGCGCCACCCCCTCTGGCCCCGCAACTGCCTCAGCCCGACGCCGTGACCGCCTCGGCCGCGCGTCTGCAGCGACTCTCCGCTGACGCCCCCGCCGGGGAAACCTGGCGACTGTTCATCGCGGTCGAGCTGCCAGAGCCGGTGCGGGGCGCCATCGCTGCCCTCCGCACCCAACTTCCCCCTCCAATTGCGGCCTCTGTCCGCTGGGTGCGCCCCGAGAACATCCACGTCACCTTGCAGTTCCTCGGCGACATCGAGCCGTCGCGGGCGCCAGATATCGCCGCAGCCATCGCCGAGGCCGCCTCCCGGTCCGGCCGCATAGGGCTCCTCGCCGGGCCCACCGGCGCCTTCCCGTCCGTGCGGTCGCCGAAGATCCTGTGGGTCGGTTTCAAGGGAGAGCCGCACCACCTCGTGCAGCTCCAGGGCAGGCTCGAGGGGGCGATGACGGGCTTCGGGTTCGAGCAGGAACGAGCCCGCTACATCCCGCACGCCAGCGCAGGCCGCCTGATCCGGGACACAGACCGCTTTGCCGCGGCGCGCACCGGACAGGCCTGGGCCGCCGCGAAGCTGCCGCCCACGCTGCCCACGTTCACAGTCAGCGAGGTCACCCTCTTCCGCAGCCGCCTCGGCCTCGACGGCCCGGACTACGAGAGGTTGTCCGTAGCGCAACTGGGGTGATGTTGCCGTTGGACTGGCGGCGCGGCTGAGATGTCATTCTGAGGGCCGCAGGCCCGAAGAATCTGGCTCTGAGAACCACGCTCCGAACAAAATTCCGATGGAGCGTGGGCATAGCAGCAAGCGACGCCTGTCCTTTTGAGCTAGTGTCCCGACGCCGAAGTCCGAGGCCATATCCTTCATTCCCTCTCCCCTTGCGGGAGAGGGTCAGGGTGAGGGGTCAATTAGGAGCTCCATTTCGG
>CAYWBD010000325.1:0-20193 GCA_964456315.1 uncultured Thermoflexus sp. | reverse complement strand
CTCGTAGCCCTCGACAAGGCGGTGGGCGTACCAGTTGTATTCCATGACCGGCAGGCCGAGCTTGCCCGCCACCTTGATGGACTTGATGACGGCCTCGATGTCCCCGTCACGGTCCCGGAGGCCAAAGACGGCGTCTGGGAAGTTGACGAACATCATATTGTTGAGGGTCATGTCGTAGTCGGCGAGGCGGTCCATCCGCCACTTGACCACCGCCTCGTTCCATGGCAGCGCCGGGCCGAGCATGCTGACGTGGTTGACGCCGAGCTGCTTAACGCGCCGCAGCGTGGCGTCGTCAAGGTCGTCCATCCAGAGGGTGAGGTTGGGGCCGGAGTAGGCCCTTCCGGCGCTGGTTCGGCCTGACTGCGGGGTCCTTTTCGAGGTCATCCGGCTGCTCCTTCGGTCGATGATCTGAGAACAACCCGATCGTTCCAGGCCAGCGGGGCCGAGGGGCCCCGCCTAGCCTCGCGCTTCTCCCGGGCGGCTTGGGCCCTTCGACAGGCTCAGGGCGAGCGGAAAGGGCCACTTCGCTTCTCCGCGGATGCCAGTCATCCTGGTCGATCACCTCAGGTCATCTCGCCCACTTTGCGCTTCTTGATCAGTTCAAAATCGATTTCGTAACCCAGGCCCGGCTTGTCCGGCGCCTGCACTCGGCCGTCGCGGCCGACCTTTATGTCGTTGACCAGGCCGTACTGGAGCATGTCCTCGGGCACGATCAGCTCGAAGAAGTCGCAGTTGTTTACTGAGAGGACGACGTGCAGGTTGGCCACGTTCATCAGCGAGTTCCCTGACGAGTGGACTTCACACTTCAGGCCGAAAGCCTCTGCCAGGGCGCAGAGCTTCTTCAGGCCGGTGATCCCCTCCTTCATCGAATCGCCGCGGATGATCCTGACGCCATTGCCGCGCCGGATCATCTGGGCCGCCTCGTGAAACCCGAACGCGAAGTAGTCGGTGACTGCGATCGGGATGTCCAGCCGCTTCGCCAGCTCGTCTATCGCGTCGAAGTCGCTGTAGCGCACCGGGTCTTCAAACCAGTCATAGCCCAATGATTGCAGGTGTTTGCCGATGTCGAGCGCCTGCTCGTAGTCGTAACAGAGGCTCGCGTCCACCATCAGGTGGAACTCGTCGCCGACAGCTTTTCGTACGGCAGTCGCCACGTCCTTGACCCGCTTTACCGGGACGCCGGCGGGATGGATTTTGTACGCGGTAAAGCCCGCGGCCTTGTAGCGGAGGACCTCGTCTACGTAGCCCTGTGGGTCCGGGTAGTACGGCGAGCTCGCATAGACCGGGGCGCTGTGTTGTTGGGCGCCGAGTAGCTTGTAGACAGGCGCCCCCGCGGCCTTGCCGGCGATGTCCCAGAGCGCCACGTCCACTGCCGACCAGGCCAGGTAGGTCATCCGGCCGTAGAAGGTGTAGAAACGCAACTGGCTCCAGAGGTACTCCCTGTCCGCCGTGTCTCTGCCCACGGTCTCCTTGTTGATGAGGTTGAGGGCCTGCGCCGCCTGGGACCTGAGGTCGGTTTCGCTTGTGGCGCCCAGGAAGGCGTTGCCCTCGACACCATCGTCGGTGATCACACGCAGCAGGCCCATGTGCAGCGGCCCCGTAGGCCGGAAGCGGGGCTGCGCGGTTGTCGAGATCCGGGCAGGTTCCCGGGTGAAGATGTCTACGGATGCGCTCTTGATTTTCAAGTTCAGACCTCCGGCACGGTGGCCGTTCGCTCAGTCTGCCCCCGGGTTGGGAGCGGCTGAGTGAATCCGGGTTGCTCTTATCGCGTCGGGTCAGGCCCCTGAATTGAGTCCAGGACCCCGCGCATGTAGCCGACGCAGTAGCCGATGTAGCTCCTGCCGGCCGGGTCGTTGACCAGCCGCATGATGTGGTCGTAGTCGATCACGCCGTCGTAGCCCACGTCGTGCAGCGCCCGGGCGACCCGCGCCATGTTCAGGTCACCATCGTCAGGGGCGACCTCCGAGTACTCGCCGTTTGCGGGGACGGTGCCCTTCACGTTCCGGAAGTGCACGTGGAACAGCCGCTTCTGCTCCCCGAAGTGGCGGATCATGGCGAAGACGTCCTCGCCCGACTCGTAGCGCGTGCCAACGCAGAAAGTGATGCCGTTGTTGGGCGCCGGCACCTCGGCGAACAGGCGGTCGAAGGACGCCTGGTTGTGCAGGACCTGGGGCACGCCGTGCACGGCCGGGATGGGCGGGTCGTTGCCGTGCATGGCCACGTTGACCCCAGCTTCGAGGGCTACAGGGACGACGGCGCGGTACAGCCTGAGGAGCCGTTCCCAGAGTTGCGCGCGGGTGGGCGCGCCCGCGGGCGGGTCCGCCGGGCGCACGGCCTCACGGACGTCGATGTGGAGGTGCTCATAGCCGCCGCGCCCCTTGCGCCATGAATAGTCGCCGGCCCGCTTGCCTGGCAGGAGGTCCGCAGCCGAAAAGGTCTGCAGCCCTAGCAAGGGGACGCCAAGCTCACCGAGCGCCTGCGCGGTGTGGCAGGCGTTGTCGATGATGCGGTCTGCCTGCGGGTCGCCGAAGTAGAGGGGACGGAGCTCGTCGCCGAGGAAGTTGGCCCGCTCGATGCGCAGGTCGTGCTCGGCCAGGCGGTCGATGACCTGCCGCAGGGCAGCGCGATCGACCTTGCCGCCGTTCTGGCGGTAGCCTGGGACCATGTCGAGAGTGATATCGACATACCGCACGCCGACCTGGCGCAAGAAGCGCAGGTCGTCTGGCCGGTCCAGCCAGTCTGGGCTAACCCTCGTGCCAATCCTGATCATGACCTGCTCCTGCATCCTGCGAGCGCCCGTCCGGGCCGCGGGCCGCTAGGTTACACGCAGCACGTGGCCAGCCTGAAGCCTGCCAGCGGGAGCGGGACCCGACAGTAGGTCAGTCCGAATCCCCTCTCCCTTGGAGGGAGAGGGCAAGGGTGTGGGTCGAAGCGTCGGACTGACCCATTTCCGGCGGGGCGTGGCGCTTGCGTGCCGTGCTGGGAAACACGTCTCCAGCGGGCGCGTATGGTGTCCTTGGTGACGCCCACCTTGGCACGCCGTTCTCAGTCTGGTATGCTTGTTTACCGGGTGGATAGCTGTCCCATGGAATCTCGACACAACTCGGAACCGTGGTGACCAGTAGAAGACCCAGGCTTTTGTGACTTTGGAGGTCACCAGTGGAATTCCGCGACCGAAACCTGACTTGTGTCGAGTGCAAGTCCCAGTTCTTGTTCACCGCTGACGATCAGCGGTACCACTCAGAGAAGGGGTACACCGAGCCCAAGCGTTGCCCGGCCTGTCGTGCATCACGCCGGCAGAACCGCGGCGGCGAAGGCGGCGGCGGTGGCTCCATGGGTGGTGGTGGTGGTGGTGCGGGAGGGTTCTCCTCAGGCCCGCGCCGGATGTATCCGGCCACCTGTGGCGACTGCGGTCAGCCGACCGAAGTCCCCTTCCAGCCCCGCGGCGACCGGCCCGTCTACTGTGCAGCGTGCTTCTCCAAGCACCGCCGCACGGGCGAGGGTGCCGGGATGGGTGGCGGAGGCCGCGACCGCTTCTAGACACCTGACCTGCGACAACTGAATAGAACGGACCGGCCCCTGAGCAATCAGGGGCCGGTCCGCGTTTGGGGCCCGCGTTTGGTGAGCACCGGTTGCTGTCCCCGTTCCCACCGTGCGCGCCTGTCGCCGGGCGTCAGTTTCTGCAATCAGAGAGTGCGAGCCGAGGTCGCGGCCGTCCCCAGTCCCGCCGGGAGAAGGCTGCGTGCCGGTGTGTCGGCATCCCCGTTCTCGCGCCGAACCGGGTCGCCTGTCCGCGTGCCACCCCCTCCCCCGCCGGGAGAGGGCTAGGGTGAGGGGCCCATTCAGCCCGCTTTTTTCGGGCCGCTTGGCAGCCTGAGGACGCGTAGCCCGCTGGCGCAGCCTTATACCCGATCACCCTTGAAAAACCGCCTTGCAGAACTCATCGCCACCGGGCTTGGTTCGGGCTACGCGCCCTTCGCGCCCGCGACAGCCGGGAGCGCAGCGGCGCTGCTCATCTATTGGGCGCTGCCTTTTGGAGGCGCGGGCGACTCGCCGTGGCTCTTCGCGCTAATCGCCGGGACGGTCCTCGCCGGGACCTGGGCGGCGCAGAAGATCATCACCCCGCGTGGCAAGAGAGCAGGCCGGACTGGCATCCCCTCTCCCTCGACGGGGGACGGTCAGGGTGAGGGTGCCAAACACGACACCGACCCGAAGCGCTGCGTCATCGACGAGTTCGCCGGCGTCTGGGTGACGTGCCTTTTCTTGCCGGCGACCTGGGCCTGGCTGCTCGCCGCGTTCATCACTTTCCGCGTGCTGGACATCGCCAAGCCGTTGGGCATCCGCAGGCTGGAAAAGCTCCCCGGCGGCATCGGGATCATGGCCGACGATTTGGCCGCAGGCGTTGTGGGCGCGGTGGCGCTGAACGCCGTCCGATTGGTGTTTTTCGACTGACGCCGGGCGCCCTACGGGTACTTTGCCTCAGGCTCAAACGGGTACAGGGGCCGACGGCGGCGCGTGTACGTGAACGTCGAGAGGTCGGCCGTTGTCACGCCGGGCGTGTTCACTAGGATGATCTCCCCTGCGATGGGCTGATAGGCTGGCCGCGGCGACACTACGCCCTTTGCCACGACCACCCGGTAGTCCTCGGGCCGTATGCCCACCGTGTAGTACTGGTGCCGGGCCGTGTTGCCGATGACCCGCGTCGTGAGCAGCAGCGTCCAACCGTCAGTCGTGTCCAGCCGGGCGCAGACACCCTGGTCGAAGTAGCGGCCGCCCCCGTGGTTGGGCAGCGTCTCCTCGAACGCGCCGTCGGCGATCACCCGCACCGTCCCGGTCACGCGTATGGGCTTGCCGTGCATGTCATCTGTATGCGCGCCGGCGTCCACGGTCACGGTCGCGCCGACGCCCGCTTTGACGCAGGCCTGCACGGCGACGGGGTCATGGAGCGACTGCAACAGCCCCTTCACGCCCATGGCCCGGGCCTCGTGCAGGATGAACGTGGAGTCCGCTGGCGAGCCACCGCCGACGTTGTCGCCAACGTCCATGAGCACGATGGGGCCGCGCTTTGGGCGGGCGTCCGCCGGCGCTATCAGCGGGGAGCCGTCCGTCGGGGCGTAGTCCTCGTCCCCGCGCGGCCGCGGGCCGATGTAGTGGTCCTGCACCATCTTGAGCGCGTCGCGGATGGACGAGATTGGCCGGTTCAGCTCCTCCCGGCGCGCCCAGGCGCGCTGCGCCATCCAGCGGGCAGCGTCCTGCGCGGCCTTCTGGTCGCCGTCAGCGATGGCGAGGAACGTCATGCCGATCTTCGGGATGTCCGAGTACGGGTAGCCCTCGGCGACGCTCGTGTCCAGGATTTTCGGGCGCCTGTTCGCCTCGACCGCGTCGTCCACGAGCGCCTTCATGGGCAGCTCGCCCGTGAACTGCCGCACGATGTTGACGATGAGCGGCGGTGTCTCCAGCCACTGCACGGGCTTGATCTCGCCCTTCACCGTGCGGAATATGAGCTCTGCCGTCTTCTTGCCGCGCACCCGGGTGTCCAGGTGCGGGTTGGTGCGCCAGACGACGCAGACAGTCGTGTTCTGTACGATGGCCTGCGACACGTTGGCGTGCATGTCCAGCGTGACGCCTACGGGCATCTTCGGCCCAACGATCTCCCGCACCGCCCGGCAGAACTCGCCGTCCATGTCCGGGTGGTGCTCGGCGACCGCCGCGCCGTGGTTGGCGATGAGCACGCCGTCCCAGGGCCCCTGCGCGCGCAGCATGCCGAACATCTCAGACGAGAGGCGGTCGTAGGCGTCCCGGGTTATGGTGCCGATGGGCCCCGTGGACGCCTCCATGAGCGGGACGGCCTCGACGCCCAGCTCAGCGCAGGCCTCCAGATAGCCGGCGATAGTCGCCTGAGACCCGCCAAACCGCTGGACGATCTCCTGCCCGCGTACGACCAGCCCGTGCTTGACGAACTGGTCGTAGTCGGCGGGCACTTTTGAGAAAGTGTTGGTCTCGTGGGAGATGCCGAGGATTGCGAAGCGCATGTGCGTGACATCCATCCCCTCTCTACGGGAGCGAGAGGGTTCAGGGTGAGGGTTGGAGTTTCCGGAGCCGGGACATGTTACGCCGGGGTGCAACTTCCGCGGTAATCGCGTATGCTGGCCCGCCAGCGGCTGCCTCGTTCGTGCGAGGCGAAGCTGTCCTTTGACCTGGGTCGGAGAAATCCAATAATGCCCCCTCTGCAACCCGGCGCGCAGGCGCCTGACTTCAAGCTCGCTTCCCACACAGGCACCGACGTCCTGCTCAGCGCCTACGCGGGGCGCAGGGTCGTGGTGTCCTTCCACCCGGCCACGTTCACAGGCGGCTGAAAGAACCACATCACAGGGTTCCGTGAGAACTACGAAGAGTTCAAGAAGCTGAACGCAGAGATCATCGAGATCAGCGTTGATAGCGTGCACGCCCAGAAAGTGTGGGCAGAGCAGCTTGGGACCGTCCCGTTCCCGCTGTGCTCAGATTTCTGGCCGCACGGCGCGACCGGGAAGGCCTACGGCATCTTCAACGAAGAGCGCGGGACTGATAGGCGGTCTGTGTTCGTGCTGGACTCGGCGGGCGTAGTGCGCTGGTCGAAGCAGTACGAGCCGGGGACGCTGCCCCAGAGCGCAGAGCTGCTTGAGGAGCTGAAGAAGCTCAGCTGATCGCGACGAACAGTAGAGGGCCTTGTTACCAGGCGCCGCGTCTCGTTGTCATTCTGAGCGGAGCGAAGAATCTCGCTCAGCGGGCCGCGGATTGGTGTGTCGGCCAGTCGGGGCGCTGTCCTTTGAGCTAGATTCTTCGCTTCGGCCCTCCGGGCCTGCGCTCAGAATGACATCGCCAGCCTGGTCGTCCAGTCCCGCGCCCGCGCCTTCGAGGGCCTAATAGAACGACTTCCCGCTGGCGTCCTTCTTGGCCGGAGCGCCCGGAGTCTGAGGAGCGCCGCTGGAGACGGTCGAACCCGCGCCGTTCGCCTTTGTGCCCGCGCCAGCCTTCGCCGTCTGCGCGCCGCCCGTCTGACCGGTCTTCGCTGCCGCGCCCCCCGCCTGCACGCCTTTTGACTTGGCGTCTTTGAGCTGCGTCTCCATGCCCCAGCGCAGGACGCGGGAGTCGGACGCGATTGGCATCCACTGGAACCCCTGCTCGATGCGGCGTGCGATCTCCGCGCCGTCTATGCAGTGGATGCCTACCGGTACGCCGTGCCGCTTACCGGCGGCCAGGATTGTTGCCACCGCCGCGACGTGGTCCGGGTGCTTGTTGTCCAGGCCGATGGGCAGCCCCATCGAGTTCGCCAGGTCGTTTGGTCCGATGAACGCGATGTCCAGTCCCGGCGTCTGCATGATGTCGTCGATGCGCCGCACGGCGTCCGGGTGCTCGATCATGCAGGCGACCATCGTGAGAGCGTTGGCCTTCTCGTAGTAGTCGGCGCCGTAGATGAGCGCCCCGCGCGTAGACCCGATGCCGCGCTCGCCCTGCGGGCGGTAGCGGGCGCCTCTTACCGCCTTCTCGGCCTCCTCCGCGCTGCGGACATCTGGGACGACCACGCCCAGGAAGCCGATGTCCAGGACGCGCTTGGTCCACACCGGGTCGTTCCAGGGGATGCGGGCGAAGGGGACGCACTGGGTGCCCATCATGCCGCGCAGGCAGTTGATGGCGCCGGACGTGTCGATGGGGTTGTGCTCGAAGTCGATGTTGATCCAGTCGAGGCCGGTGCGGGCCAGAAGCTCCACGACCGAAGGGTCGCCGGTGCTCGACCATGTGCCGACCGTGGCCTCGCCGCGGGCAAGTTTTTCGCGTACCGGGTTAGTGTTCATGTTGGGGCCCTCCGGCCGGTTCGTTGCTCGTTGCGACCGAGCGCGGACTCAGGCCCGCAGGTTACACCTGACCGGGCTGCGCCCCCATACCCGTTGCGGCTAGACTGTCCGGACGGTCGGCGACTTAATATTTCTATCCACATCCCGTGTCGCCTGACCTGGTCCGCGGGCCAAACGGGGCCCTTCGACAAGCTCGGGGCGAGCGAGTTCCGCGAGGACATCGACGGAGTCAGACAGCCCCCAGACCCTGCGGAGGGATGAAGGAGAAGGCTTGCCTCGTCACAAACGCCTGGATGTGCTCAACGCTGTCGCCAAGACCGGCGTTGTGCCGGTGTTCTACCACTCCGACCTGGAGTCAGTGAAGGCGATTGTGCGCGCCTGCGTCGCGGGTGGCATCACCGTCCTGGAGTTCACGAACCGGGGCGACTTCGCCTGGGAGGTCTTCGGCGGGCTGGAAAAGTTCTGCGCGAGAGAGCTTCCCGAGGCAGTCCCCGGCGCAGGGTCTGTCCTGGACCCTGCGACCGCCGCGCTCTACGTGAACTCGGGCGCCAACTTCATCGTCGGGCCGGTCACCAATCCCGAGGTGGCGAGGCTCTGCAACCGCCGCAAGGTGGCCTATGTACCCGGCTGTGCGACGCCGTCCGAAGTCTCGGCAGCAGAGGAGCTGGGGTGCGAGGTCGTGAAGGTGTTCCCCGCCAAGGCAGCGGGCGGGCCAGACTTTGTGCGGGAGCTCCTCGCCCCGATGCCGTGGTCCTCGGTCATGCCAACGGGCGGGCTGGACATCACCAGGGAATCTCTGGAGCCCTGGTTCAAGGCGGGTGTTGTGGCCGTGGGCATGGGCTCGAAACTCATATCCGCAGACATCGTCAAGGCCCGGGACTGGGACGGCCTCACACGCCGCTGCCGGGACCTGGTCGCCCTCATCGCAGCGCTTCGGACCTGATAGCGCCGTTACCCCTCACCTTTGACCCTCTCTACTTCGGCGGGCTCAGGACGCCGCCGCAAGGGGGAGAGGGGATGCCCGCCCGCTCGCTCTGAGCTTGTTGAGGGGCTCCGGTCACCTTCACCCGCGCCCACTTTCCGTGGGCACCCGTCTCCCGTCGAGGGGGAGGGGATGGCCAGGGGGACCTCAAAACCCCTCTGTCGCCCGGTCTAGCGCCGCCACTTCGTCTGGTGAGAGCTGCCAGGTCATCGCCGCGGCATTGTCGGCAGCCTGCACGGCGTTCTTGATGCCCGGGATGGGCACCGCGCCTTTGGCGACCAGCCAGTTGAGTGCGACCTGCGCCGGCGTCGCGCTGGGGTGCGCGGTGGCGACCTCGCTCAGCAGGCCGGTCAGTGGCGGCAGCTTCGGCAGCCACCTGCGTGCGTAACGCATGCGGCGGGCCAGCGGCGGCGGGCTGTCCGGTCCGTACTTGCCAGTCAGCAGGCCCTCTGCAAGTGGCCCGTAAGCGACTACCGTCACGCCAAGCTCCGCGCACACCTCGACCAGGCTGCGGACCCCTCGCCGCGACGGCCGTTCCGGGGACCGGTTTAGCAGGGAGTAGCCCACCTGATTGGCGGCCAGCGGGATGCCTCGCGCGGCGAGCGCTTCGTGCGCCCTGAGCGTCTGTTCCACAGAGAAGTTCGACACGCCCACGGCCGTCACCAGGCCCGCGTCGTAGGCGTCAGCGAGTCCCCGGGCCCAGTGGGCGGCGCGCCGCCGAGCCGCCGCAGGCTGCCCCGGAGCGCACGCACCAGCGATGTCCGCCGCAGTCGCCACGGGAACGGCATGAACTTGGTCGTCACGACGAGCTGCGGCGTCACCGACGCACCCGCGCCTTCCCGCACGAACCCCCCAAGCAGCCGCTCTGAGCTCCCGAACCCGTATATCTCAGCGGTGTCGAAGAGCGTTACCCCGCCTTCGACCGCGGCCCTGAAGGCGTCCCGCAGGTCAGGCTCCCGGTACTGGGCGCCGTAGCCCCAGTAGAAGCGGTCTCCCCACTGCCACGCACCGGCGCCGACCGCGCTGACCGTGAGCCCCGTGCGGCCCAGGGCTACCCGGCCCACACGGCCGACATCATTGGACTGCGCCGCCGGGCTGGAGAAGATCACGTCTCCTCGTACGCATGTATGTCGAGAAGCTCCACAGTCTCGCCGCCGTGGGTGGCGTAGCCGTGCTCGACGCCCATCGGGATGTAGGCGACCTCGCCCGGCCCCAGCACCTGCGCCTTGTCGCCGACCGTGACCAACGCCTGACCGCGAACAACGTAGTACGCGTGCTCATGGTCCGGGTGGGTGTGCTTTTTCGTCCAACCACCCGGAGCGTAGACGCTGCGTGTGATCTGCAGCCGCCTTGACCGGAGGTTGCCCAGGGCATAACGCTCGAACAGCCTGTCCGGCCCCATGAGGATCTGGAGCTGGACGTTGCCATCGTGCACGTCCGGCCAGACCTCCTCGACATGGCGCGCCCAGTCGCCTTTGGGGTCAGAAGCGGTGAGAAACACCGGCCGGCCTTCTCCTGAGTCCATCGGTCACCTTTCCGCTCATCCCCTCTCCCCTTGTGGGAGAGGGTCAGGGTGAGGGGTGCGATTCAATCCCCTCTCACGCCGGGAGAGGGCGATGGTGAGGGACGCTGTTCTCCTACGCCCTTCGACAGGCTCAGGGCGAACGTCTCCCCTCTCCCGCAAGGGGAGAGGGGATGTCAGGCGCGCTTACCGCGTCGCGGCACGCTCTGGACGTACAGGCCGTTTCAGCGTCAGGAACGTGACCGCCGCGGCCAGGAACAGCCCAGAGCCCGCGAGGAGCGCGTAGTCATAAGACTTGTATGTGTCATACACCCACCCGGCGGCCACCGGCGTCACGACGAGCGCGCCGTTGAACATCGGCGATAGCCACCCGCGTATCGTGGCGTAGCGCTTGCGCCCGAAGAGGTCGCCCACCATCGCCCAGTTCAGCGACGCCCCGGCCTCGGTGCCCGTGAACAGGACCAGCGCCATCATCAAAGGCCAGAATCCGTCGACGTACGTTAGCAGCAGCAGGCTGGCCGCAGACGAGCCGTAGCAGACCGCGAGCAGCTTCTGCCGGCTCAAGCGGTCGGAGGCCCAGCCCGCCAGCAGGATCAGGGGCACGGACACGACTGCCATCAGCCCGACCATGTTGGCGGAGACCTGCTGGTCCTGGCCCTTGGAGACCAGGATGGCGATCAGGTGTATGAACACCGCGCCATGGGCCGACATCCGCAGCACCGTGCCCAGCGCCAGCACCCAGAAGGCGCGGGTGCGGAGCGCCTCGCGGACCTCGAAGTCGCCCTCATCCCAGGCTGGCGGGTCCGCAGCCGCAGCGGGATTCTTCGCTCCGCTCAGAATGACATCAGATGGGGCAGGCGTCTTGCGCCGGGGTGGGTCGCCGTCGGGACGCAACCCCATCGACTCAGGTGAGCGTTTGAAGAACAGGCCGAGCGGCGCGATGGCGATGATCATGAACAGCCCCGTCCAAAGCGCCGCGGTCTCCCATCCGTACCTGATGACGGCTATCGAGAGCAGCGGCACCATGAACGCGCTGCCCAGCCTGAACGCCGCGCTGTTGATGGCCGACGTGATACCGCGCTTGCGGACGAACCACATGTTGAGGGCAGTCGTCGTGGCTTGCATGAACGATGTCGACCCGCCCAGGCTCACCACGAACAGGTACACGACCAGGAACGCCGCGTAGGTGCTGGTGCGCGAGAGCAGGACGTAGCCGACGCCGGCGGTGATGGTCCCCGCGATCATGAGCGGACGCACACCGAGCTTATCTGTCAGCCAGCCGGTGATTGGGCCGAG
The DNA here is from genome assembly GCA_964456315.1 of uncultured Thermoflexus sp. Taxonomy (GTDB): domain Bacteria; phylum Chloroflexota; class Dehalococcoidia; order Lucifugimonadales; family Lucifugimonadaceae; genus SHXW01. Next base: position 8,561 of record CAYWBD010000325.1, on the reverse strand, counting down.
GAGGCCGTTTTCGGCGCGCGCCAGCGAGAACGCCAGCGCGGTCTGCGCGTGGGAGAGGCCGAGGGCTGTCGAGACAGGCAGGAACAGGACCTGGAAGCCCTGCCAGTGCAGGCTGCCGCCAAGGGCGTTGGTGACCGAACCCGCGGCCAGTATCCACCAGCCGTAGAAGACGCGCTTGCGACCGGCGGGCAGCACGGCTGCGGACTGAACGGCCGCCGCATGGACGGCGCCAGCCTCTTGAGCCGGTCCGGCCGCCGCACCGCCGTCATTCCGGCGTAGGCGGGAATCCAGCGTGCTCGGCCTCGACTGCGCGCCGGCACTAGCCGCGTCGCCTGCCTTGTCCGCGGCCGAGCCTGGCTGGTCTGTCGTGTCAGGGCTCAGCGTGCTGCCTCGATGCGGGCCTGGAGCGCCTGGCCGCGCCCGCAGCCCGGCCCGGCGGCGTCCAGGCGCCAAGCATGCACAGGCAGGCATGGTACTCCCCGGCGCGGGGAGCCACGCCAGTTCAGTGGTGGCCGTACGGCGGCTCGATGGTCACCCATTTGGGCCAGGGAACCGTTCGCCCTGAGCCGGACCGAAGGGTCGAAGGGCGAACACTCCGCCCTGTCGGGCCGCCGATGACGCAGCGCCAGACCTGCGCGACACGGCAGCTGGCCGGGCCTGTCTAGCAACGCGACTGACACGAGAGCGCGACCTGGGAGTGAAGCCCGCCAGGCGCGACGGCCCCATATCGACGGCGCGCGGCAGGCCCTCGTCCCAGCACACCCGCTCCAGCGGGTAGACGTTGTTGGCCTGGAGCCAGTGCATCTCGGGCTCGCCAGGCCTTCCCCAGGCACGCCCGACGCCGAGGCCTACGACCACGTCGCCGCCTCGCTGCAGCAACGACCGCAGCCGATGGAAGGCGTTCGTGTCCGGGGTCTTGAGGTCATTGCGGTACAGGCGGACATCGGTCACCGAAAGCCGGAAGCGTCGCCCGTCGGCTACGAACGTCACCTGGAGCCTGCCGCTCTCGTCGGTGACAAGTTCTGCGCCGAGCATGGGCCTGACATACGTTAGGGAGGACTGGCCGCCCCCTCGCGGCATAGCGTGCTTGCCGTGCCCGACCTCGCGCAGCTCGTCCCCGAAGGCGGTGTGGGGCCCGGCTTGGGCTGCTTCGCTGAGGTGCTCAACGAGGCTGGCGTCTGATAGGCGCCCGACTGCTGCCCAGCTCGAAGGCGCGGTCTCAACATCCTCGACGTGCGGCGGTGTTGGACAGGGCGCCACTGTGCCGATGTCCAACACCGCGCCAACGCGCAGCGGTCCGCCAGCACTGGCGACTAGCATGCCGGGGAGGCTCCCGAACTTCACGATGGGCCGGAGCATCGCGCCCGACGTGATTTCGGGGCCGGCGGTGCAGATGCCCTCCCTCATGCGTGTGAGGTGCGTCACGACGAACTGCATGGCAGACCTCTTTCTCCGGCGGCCGGGCCGTCACATGTGTTTCACGTCCACGCCGGGCCAGTGGGCGGCCAGGTACTCCGCGGCCAGCCGGCGGTGGCAGTTCTCAGCCTTCTGCTCAGCACACAGCAGCACCGTCGGCCGCGCGAATGGCTTCAGCTTCAGTTTCGACTCGACCTGCCGCTCCACGAGGAGCGCGTTGTACTGGACTTCATAGTCGTCCCAGGCGACCTTCTTGCCGCGGTAGGCATCGAGTAGCTCGTCGGTGGTCGCAAGCAGTGGCTCGTGCTCGTACTTGATGCGGCCTATCCGGCGCAGGAAGTACGCCAGGTCGTCCCGCTTCGTGTACCCGGCCAGCTGCGAGGAGTTGCGGAGCCGGACATCCACCAGGCGCTTGATGCAGTGCGCCTCCAGGGCGTCGAAGAACTCTTCCGCGCTCTTGCCTGCAAAGCCGATCGTGTAGATGGTGGTCACTTGGCTCTGCCTCCAACCTCGTCCCGACCGGAGGCCCTGCAGGGGCCGCAGCGGAGGGACCTGACGTCGCTCTGTCGCAGAGCGGCACTGTCCCATCCCAACGCAAGATTCCTCGGCTCCGTGCACCGGCGGTGCACTCCGCTCGGAATGAAGGCGCGATGCACCCGGCGGGCTGCGGTGCACTCCGCTCGGAATGAGGGTCGTTCCCAATGAGGAGGTTGTTGACGAAGCCACGTCATCTCGGCGCCCCGACCCGGCGACGAGGGCCCGCTGTCCGCCTCGCCCGCCCCTGGCGCCCGCCCTCCGCGCCATCGTCGGTCAGCAGCCCCAGCTGCGCGCCCCGGACGGCCAGCCGGGCCCGGAGGCGTTCGGGATCTTCTGGTTCCACGGTCCCGTCGCCGCGGATGTGGGCGACCTGGAGGCCCTCGCCGATGAGCGCGCTGCCTACAAGCAGCCTGCGGTGGCAGCCCGTGGGGTCCTCCTCGCCGCACATCAGGGCGATGCGGTCTATGCGCGCGCCTTTCGCCAGCCGAGCAACCGCCTCCCTGAACAGGGGCGCCTCGGCCATGCGCGGGTAGTCGGGCACGTCGGGCGTAGCGTAGAGCGACGGGTCTTCTGGTTTGCCGCCAAGCGCGTCGCCCATCCAGAGGTACCGCACCCCGGCGCGTTCGAGCCGGTGCCCAAGCACCTCGCGGTTGAACTGCTGCGAGTACGCAGAGTGCGGGACCGAGCGGGTATCCACCAGCACCGAGATGTCGTGCTGGTCCAAAAGCTCCAGGAACCGCTCGGACGTGTGGTTCGAGTGGCCGAGCGTGTATATGGGCGTCGGAGTCGGTTCAAGCATCGCAACACGCATACAGGGCTGAACAAGACCCGCGGCCGGGAGAGCAGAGTACGCTTTCCACGATGTGCCCGGTCAGCCTATTTTCCGTCGCGCCGCGGTGAACCTCAAAGCCCGCTGGCACATCGGGCAGAAACGCTGACAGTCGAGGGGAAAAGCGCAAGACATGAACACGGCGGAACTCCTCCACCTCTACGATTACAACTACTGGGCCAACGCACGCATCCTCGACACGGCAGCGCGGGCAGACCCGGCCGTCTTGTCCAGGCCAACCGGCCTGCCGTACGACAGTGTGCTCGGCGTCCTGGCGCACCTTCTGGCCGGCGAGCATATCTGGCGCGTCAGGTGCCAGGAGGGGCTGTCGCCGAAGTCGCTGCTTTCTGTCAAAGACTTCCCGGACCTGCACTCACTCCGGGTGAGGTGGGGAGCCGAGGAGAAGGCGATGCGCGCCTACCTTGCGGGGCTATCAGACGCCAGCCTCACTGGCGCGATGCGCTACCGCTCGACGGACGGGCGCGAAAATTCAACACCGCTCTGGCAGGTGCTGCTGCACCTCGTCAACCACGGCACGCAGCACCGGGCAGAGGCGGCGGCTGAACTGACGCGGGCGGGCCAGTCGCCCGGGGACATTGACTACATGGTGTACATAAGGACCGTGCCGGAGTTTGACCCCGCCCGCCCTCGCCTGGTCGCGCCGAGTTTGCCGTCGCGTCCCACCGGTTCGCAGTCACCGACGCAGATTCGAGGCGTCGAGGACCGCAGCCAGAGGTTGGTGAACTCGCCTCAGGCGGCTTTCAGTGCGGCGACCGTCGCCGACGTGCCGGAGCGGGCGCCCAACGGGACCGGCAAGCGGAAACCGAGGTGGCGGTTCCCACTGTCCGAGGAACTGCTCATGATGGTGGCACGGGGAGTGCGGCTGCCCTTCGTCATCGCTCTGGGGATCGGCGGATACGTCTTTTTTGCTGAACGGTATTCGGGTTGGGTGTTCTATACGTTCTACTGGGCCGTTATCCCATTCCTTTTGGCCACGTTGTGGATCGAGGTAAGGACGTTCACCTCTTCTGTGTCTGCCTGGCGCCGTCGCAAGAGGTCACTCGCGAGTTAGGACGCAGCCGGACGGTGCCGGAGTTTGACCGCGCCCGTCCCCGCCTGGCCGCGCCGTAACTCATGTCCAGACAACCCGCGTCGTGGCGCGGCCCGCGCATGCCTTAGAATCTCTAGGTTGCGCACGCCGGACCGCACCCCCGTGCCTACTTGCCGGAAAGCTCAGTCAAGTCCTTTGAGAAAGGCCCAGCCGTGAACATCCGTCCCAACCGCGTCAAACACAAGCTCGCAGAGGGCAAGGTGGCCTTTGTCGTAGGCGGCCTCGCCGATGCTGACCAGATTGACGCCATCGGCCCAGCCGGCGCGGACGGCGTGTGGCTGGAGGGCGAGCACGGCCCCGTGGACTTCGCCGACATCTCCGACCTCACCCGCGCCTGCGACCTCTGGGGCATGACTTCTGTCCTGCGCATCCACCAGAACGAGTACGGCGTCATCTACCGGGCGCTCGACCGGGGAGCGCAGGGCCTCGTCGTCCCGCACGTGAACACGCGGGCCCAAGTCGAGAACGTCGTCATGTCCGCCAAGTTCGCGCCCATTGGCAAGCGCGGCATGTTCACAAGCCGCCAGGGCTACGGCGTGCCCGACTACTTCGCCCGCGCAAACGATGAGACGCTCCTGGTCGTACTTATAGAAGACATAGCCGCGGTGCGGAACCTGGACTCCATCCTGAAGGTGGACAACATCGACGTCTTCTTCGTGGCCCCGTCCGACCTGGCGACCTCCATGGGCCACATCGGCGACCTCAAGCACCCGGACGTGCAGAAGACCATGGACGGCGCGCTTACGAAAATCGCAAAGTCCGGCCGCACCGCTGGGGGGCTTGTGCCGACGGAATCCGTCGGACGCTACGTGGACATGGGCGTGCGCTTCTTCCTGACCAACGCCAACCCCTGGATAGACGCCGGGATCAAGGACTTCGCCTCCCGCACGGGCACCAAGTCAGCCGGGGCGGCCCGCCGCGGGGCCCGGAAGTGAGAGCAACGCGGACCCTCCGGACAGCGCTCATGATCATTGCCAGCGCCGGGCTGGCCTCGCTGGTCGCCGCGTGCCGCGGTGGAGGGTCGAACCCGGGCACGGTCACGATCCCAATCATCGTGCCCACCACGCCGCCTGGCGTCTGCCTGAATGCCAGTTATCCCGAGGACCAGCCGCAGTTTGGCGTTGATTCCAGCTTCGCCTACACCAAGACCGCCAGCGGCCTCGAGTACTTTGACCACCTGGTGGGAGAAGGGCCCGCGACATCGGCAGATTCGACCGTGCTGGTCCACTACACCGGCTGGCTTAGCGCAGCCTGCATCTTCGACCACAACCGGTCCGACGAAGGGGCCGCCGAGTTCGCAATAACCGAGGTGATCCCAGGGTGGACTGAAGGCCTCAGCACAATGAAGGTTGACGGCAAGCGCCGTCTAAAGATCCCGCCAGGCCTGGCGTACGGCCCCATCGGCGTGCCGCCCGTAATCCCTCCCAACACCACGCTCATCTTCGAGGTGGAGCTGGTGGGCCTCCTGACCCCGATTGAGGCGACGGCAACGACCACTGCCATCCTGACTGCGACCGCGACGGCGCGCGACGCCACAGCCACGGCACTCGCCGCCACAGCTACGGCGCAGGCGACTCCCGCCACCGCGACGGCGACAGCGCAACCGCCTCAGTAGGGGTCCGGGCCGCCCGCGCGCCTTACACCTCGCGAGTCCGGTCCGGCCCTCTTGACCGCCCGCGCACGGGGCGGCACGTCCTGCAATCTCGGCAAGATTCCAGTAACCTTGTGCCGCGCGACGGCCCGGCCGGACCGCCGCGCATGGCCGGACATATTGCACTCGTTGGCCTGCGCCTCTGCCCCAGCACCGTCATCCCGAACGAAGTGAGGGACCTGGGGTGGGGAGCATCCTGCTCTCCGCCGACCCCGCACAGGATTCCTCACTACGCTCGGAATGGCGGCCACCTGTGCCATCGGCAAGGGCCAGTGCGCTTGAACTGGACCGGGTTTGCTGGGACCTGGTCCGGGAGTTTTTGTGTTGAAGATCATCAAGGTCGAGACCGTCAGGTGCGACGAGTTCTGGCACGTCCTGTGGGTGCGCGTCCACACGGACAACGGCCTCGTCGGGCTGGGCGAGACCTGGTACCTGCCCAGGGCCGTCGCCGCCGTCATCCACGAGATCTTCGCGCCCATGCTCATCGGCCGGGACCCCATGGACCGCGAGGCCCTGTGGGCGCAGATGTTCGGCGCAGCTGAGGGCTTCGGGTACGCCGGCGCAGAGTTCCGCGCCGTCTCCGCCATAGACACTGCGCTCTGGGACCTGGCAGGACAGGAGTGCGGGCAGCCCATCTACAACATGCTCGGCGGCAAGTGCCGGGACAAGGTCCGCATCTACAACACCATCGGCTCGTACGGCGACATCCAGGACAACGCGTTCGAGCAGCAGGACCCCGCGGGCTACTTGCAGAGCCTGCTCGATCAGGGCATCACGATCGCCAAGGGCTACTACGTCGCGCCCTACGCCGCGAAGTCCGGCGGGAACCACATCAGCTCGCGGGACCTGCGGGAGGCGCTGGCGCCGCTGGCCAAGCAGCGCAAGGCCCTTGGTGACCAGATCGAGATCGCCCACGATGGCGGCGGCCAGTGGCAGCTGGCGCCTGCCATGAAGATCACGAAGGCGATGGACGAGTACGACATCTTCTGGCAGGAGGAGATGATCCGGCCCATCAACGTCGAGACCCACCTGAAGCTCGCCGCGGAGACCATCGCGCCTATCTGCGCTGCCGAGCGGCTGTTCTCGAAGTGGCACTTCCGGGAGTTCATCGAGCGCGGCGCGGCCGAAATCGTGATGCCTGACCTCATCTGGACTGGCGGTATCACAGAGACGAAGAAGATCGCCACGCTCGCAGAGACCTACCAGACGCCTGTCGCCCCGCATGACTGGACCGGCCCGGTGAACGTCTTCGCCTGCGCCCATATCTCCATGTCCTGCCCGAACGTGATGGTCCAGGAGACCAACCGGGCCTACTACCGGGGCTGGTACGACAAGTTTGTCGAGCCGAACATCACGATCAAGGACGGGTTCCTGCTTGCGCCGGAAGGGCCGGGCCTGGGCACCCGGCTCAAGAAGTCCGTCCTGAACCGCCCGGACGTGCACGTCGAGACGACCACTGAGGCGGCGGAGTGGAACTGGCCGGGCTTCGTAGACCCCGGTCAGAAGGTGTCACACTGGTATCAGCCTAAAGTGCCGGCAAAGGGCGCGGGGCGGGTGGGCGGGCAAGTCCGGCAACGGAGAGTGCGGCCGTGATCCCAAACGCCAGGATATTCCTGCTTGAAGACCTCAACGGCGGCGGACTGCGCCCGGTTGGCGAACGGCGCTTCCCTTCGGAGGACTACCTGCAGAAGGAGATCGAGCGCCGGCCTGACCTCCTGCCCGGAGACCAGATAGACCCCGAGTCTCCCCGGCGCTGGCTCCCCGTCGCCCGGCAGAGCCTCTCCAGCGCCACCAACGGCTCACGAGAGACCTGGACGTTCGACCACATGCTGGTCGACCAGGACGCCATCCCCACGCTCGTAGAGTGCCGCCTCGTGGCCAACTCCGAGGCCCGCATGGTGGCCGTGGCGCGGCTGCTCGACTACGCCGCGAACGCACGCCGCTACTGGCCGGGCGGCCGGATGCGCGAAGCCGCACGGACCGCCATGGCCCGCGCCAACCGGGACCTGGAACTGGCCACCGCAGACCTCATCGACTCTGACGACCCGGCGGAGATCGAGCAGTTCTGGGAGCGCGCCGACCAGAACCTTGCCGACGGCTGGATGCGGGTCGTGCTCGTCGGCGACTCGTTCCCGGACGATCTGTGGCGCCTCGTTGACTTCCTGGCCACCCAGATGACACGCACCGAGATCGTGGCCGTCGAGGTGAAGCTCTTCGAGGGCGAGGGCGTGCGGGTCCTCGTCCCCAGGGCGCTTGTGCGCCACGGCCACGCCCGGCCGGCGAGGCGCGTCACGGCGCGCCGTCGGGTCACAGAGGAGTCGCTACTCGCCGGCATCCAGGACCCGGAATACAGGGCGTTCGCCGGCCGCCTGTTCTCGCACTGCCGCCAGGCTGGGCTCGCCGCCGACTACGGCGACATCGGCATCTCATGGAAGACCCGGAGCGCAGTCCCATTTACGGTCTGCTGGTTCCTGCCTCCAGGCGTCAGGGGCGTCGCCGGCCTGACGGACCTGACGACCGGGTACGACCGGGCCCGCGAGGCCGACGCAGGCCCGGCGGCCGACGCTCTGCGCCGCTTTGCAGACCGGGTCCGGGCCGTCCCGGCGCACGCCGAGCCGCAGCCGTGGATCAACGGCGCACGCTTCACAGAAGAGTCCGCGCCGATCGCCGAGCAGCAGATCCTGCAGTCGCTGACACAGGTGGCGTCGGCCCTGCTGCCACGTCAGGCTGGCAGGGCCCCGGAACCGGCTGAGGCGCAGGCGTAGGCAGGTTGTCATTCTGAGCAGAGGCCCGTAGGGCCGCCGCGAAGAATCTGGGTCAGGGGACGACGCGCTGCCGGCGAGCTCATCGTGCGAGGCGCCGCCATTTGAGCGAGATTCTTCGCCCTGCGGGCTCAGAATGACAAGGCCGCGCCTCACCCTCCCCTCACGCGCCGCGCCCCCCGCCGCCAGACTGGCCGTGGCAAACTGCCATAATCCCGGAGTGTGCGCCGGGCGATTACGCGTGCGGGCACCGTG
>CAYWBD010000324.1:0-9811 GCA_964456315.1 uncultured Thermoflexus sp. | reverse complement strand
TCAGCACGAGGGTCGCCTTCGACGATGTCCAGCCCTCGGCTTCCATGTGCGGGATCAGCTGGGTCATGAATGACGGGTAGCTGAACCCGGCACATGTGAGCCCGAACAAGATGAGCCAGAACGCCGGAGTCCGTACCGCCTGCCCGACCGAGAAGCTGACTTCCGGCAGCCTCTTGCGGGCCTCTGACGCAGGCCGGGGCTTCTCGCCCTCACCCGGCCCAGGCATGTCGCGCACGACGAACCATGCTGCGATAGCGACAGCCGCGACACCCGCGCCGATGATCCCGTACGCCAGCCGCCAGCCCTGTGCGCCGATGACCAGGTTCAGCAGTGGCACGCCCAGGAGCCCGAACACGTTGTTGCCCGTTATCGCGGTGCCCATCATCCGGCCCCGCGTGTGAGGGAACCAGTACCCAATCAACTTGCCCACCGGCAAGAACGTCCCCGGCGAGCCGATCGCCAAGAGTGCGCTCAGGGCGTACCACTGCCAGAGTTCGTGCATGCCAGAGCGCAGGAAAAATGACGCGGCAACCACCGCCAGCGATGCGGTCATGATGTAGCGCGCGCCGTAGCGGTCTACCACCCAGCCTATGAGCGGGGAGAGCAAACCTGACAGCAGCCCGATAGAGAGCGAGATGTTGATCTGCGTCCGCGTCCACCCGAACTCCTCTTCGAGCGGCCTTACGAACATGCCGAAGCCGTATTGGGCTCCCCCGGACGCGAACGCGGTCGTGAAGAACGACACCCACACGATCGCCCAGCCGCGGCCCATCACCGCCCGACGGGCACGCCCTACTGTCGGCAGGGCGTCTTCACATTCCCTCCGCGTTCCCAGTTTCGGTGCAGACATAGCGGGCGAGGATACTCCTCCGCCAACCCGCCCTCCCGGCCCTACGTCGCGGGGTAGGATATGCCGTCGCTCAGGCCAGTCTTTGACCACTGCCTGAGGTCCCACACCTCCACACCTGTCCAAGCTCGCCCAGGAGTCCCGCATGCCCGCCATCACCAGCTCAGACCTTGCAGCCGCCCTGCCTGACACGGCGACCAACCTGAACTTCCCCGCGCTCAAGGCGCAGGCAACCATCTACCGGGACCGCTGGGGCATACCTCACATCAAAGCGGCCAACGAGCCCGACCTGTTCTTCGCGCAGGGCTTCGCCACCGCTCAGGACCGCCTGTTCCACATGGACTATGACCGCATGCGATGTCTGGGCAGGTGGGCCGAGTACGCCGGGCCACGCGCCCTCCCGCAGGACCGGCTCCTGCGACGGCGCGGGCTCGACCGGGCGTCGAAGGCTGATTATGAGGTCTGCTCTCCGGCCGCCCGGCGGATGCTCGACTCCTACGCCGCCGGGGTCAACGCCTTCATGGAGACGACCAAGACCTGGCCGGTCGAGTACAAACTGCTCGGTGTGAAGCCCGCCAGGTGGGAGCCCTGGCACTGCATCCTGGTCTACAAGGTCAGGAACACCGCTGAGGGCACGTTCCACGCCAAGCTCTGGATGGCGCGCCTTGCCGCCGAGGTCGGCCCCGAAAAGGCCGCTGCGCTTAGCCCCGGCTACCTCCCGGGCATGCTCGTGACCGTCCCTCCGGGCGCCACCTACAAAGGTCCGGTCGAAAACGCGATGAATGAGCTCGCGCTCGCCCTGGAACACATCGGGCACTTCCCGCCAGCCGACGGCGAGAGCAACGGCTGGGCCGTGTCTGGCGACCGCACCGTCTCAGGCAAGCCGCTCGTGGCCGGGGACTCGCACCGCAACCTCGATGTGCCCAACGTCTACTACCAGACCCACCTGTCCTGCCCGGAGTTCTCGGCCATCGGCCACGCCGTGCCCGGTTTTCCGGGCGTGCTCCACTTCATGCACAACGAGTACGTCGCCTGGGGCATGACCCACGGCATGGGCGACGTACAGGACCTCTTCGTCGAGCAGTTCCGGGCTCGTCCTGAGCCTGTCGAAGGACGAACAAGTGGGGCGCAGGCCCGTGCGGCACACGCGTCGGCGTCAGCACGCGAATACTTATTTAAGGGCGAGTGGCGCCCCGCGCCGGTACGGACCGAGACGCTGCATGTCCGCGGCGGCAAAGACGAGAGGTTGGAGGTCACAGAGACCCACCACGGCCCGGTCCTCGCGGGCGACCCCGCCACCGGGTGGGGCATCACGCTGTCCGACCCCGGTTCGTCGAGCGCGACGAAGTGGGTGGACTCGGGGTACGCAGTCATGAAGTGCAGGTCGGCTGATGAGCTGGTCGCCGGGTTCACGGAGTGGACAGACCGCACCAACAACTACCCCCATGCCGACGTGCAGGGCAACTTCGGGTACATGTTGAAGGGCCGCATCCCGGTTCGTTCAAGGCCCAACGCCTGGGGGCCGGTGCCGGGGTGGACCGGCGACCACGAATGGCAGGGCATGGTCCCGCCAGACCAGCTGCCGGCCACGCGCAACCCGAAAGAAGGCTGGGTCGTCACATGCAACCAGCGTACCGTCGACTCACACTACCCCCACTTCATCTCAAACGCCTGGGCCCCGGACTACCGCGCCAGCCGCATCGCCCGGCGTATCGCAGGCCTGCAGCGCGCCGGGAAGAAGATGACGGTCCAGGAGATGGGCGCGATCCACTCGGACAGTGTGTCGGTGCCCGGACAAGCGTTCGCGCGCGCGGCCAAGGGCGCCCCCGTAAGAGGCGCCGCGGCGGAAAAGGCGCGGGACTTGCTGGCGTCGTGGGACGGAGAGATGGGCAAGGCCTCGGTCGGCGCCACGGTCTACTCAGCAGTCTCCCAACACGTGATCGCGACGGTCGTCCGCCACAACTATGGGCGGCTGGCCGAACGCGCGCTCACGCTTTCCGACGACTCGGTCGGGTCGCGGGCGGCGCGCGGTTCCGGTGGCGAGGCGCACATCCGTCGCCACCTGGCGCCATTGATCGCCGACCGCCTCGGTCGGAATGACGTCTCGCTGCTGCCGCCGGGGGAGACCTGGGGCCGGGTGCTGGCGCGGGCGCTCGAACACGCGGTCGAGTCCCTTCAAAAGCAGCTTGGCCCCGACATGGACAAGTGGACCTGGGGCCGCGTTCACCACACCGCGCACGCCCATCCGCTGGCAGAGACGTTCCCCGACGCAGCCAGCGCCCTCAACCCGCCGCAGGTAGCCACCCGCGGCGACGGCGACACCCCCTGCAACGGCGGCCGTCACCTGAACAGCTTCACCCACACCTCCGGCCCGGTGAACCGCTACATCCACGACCCCTCGGACTGGCGCAACTCGCGGTGGATAGTCCCGTTGGGCGCGTCAGGCCATCCCGGCTCGAAGCACTATTCTGACCAACAGCAGATGTGGGCGGACGTCGAGACCATCCCGATGCTGTGGGACTTCGCTGACATCGCACGCGACGCCGAGTCCGAACAGCGTCTGGGCCCAGCGCGCTGAACCTGCCGCCCGCTCCGTCTGCGATCGCAGCAGTTCGGCCCTGGGGGCGTCGCATGATGAACAGCCGCTACCTAACGGCCCGGCACGTCAGACCATGTCCTACACCGGGAGCAGCCCTCACCGAAACCTCACGCGCAAGGCGGCCGGCAACTTAGCCGTCGTAAAACGCTGCGACGGGCCTTAGATTGCGACGTATCTCGTATACACTCAGCTCGCGGGGGGTGTTTATGACACCAAAGTACGTCGCGGCGGCGTTGCATCGCCACGTGCGTCAGGCTATGATGACCTCAACGGACCGGCAAGTAACCTAACGGCCAGTCCGGCCCGGCATTCGGGCACGAAGGGAGGCACACTTGGTGGCGCTTCATCAACTGTACGGTGTGCTGGTAGTTCAGATCCCTCAGCCGGGCTGGGACAGGTAATTTCAGTCCTGGGCCCAGCCTTGGCTTTCAGGTATCCCGAGGCTCGCCCGCTGTGCAAGCACACCCACCGCCAGTCCGCAATCACGGGCGAACGGTTGGGATGTAGTCAGTAGACTACGAATAGGGCCTCCTGGATGCCGCCGCAGGACATGCGGATTTACGAGGGCAGGCGGATAACCAGTTCCGTCTGCCCTCTTCTTTTTCTTGCGCCCGGCTGCCTTCTTCTTCTCTCAATGCATTGCCGTTGGGACCGCCTGCGCCAACCTGGTCTCGTCTCCGCTCGCCCTGAGCTTGTCGGAGGGCCCAGTCATAGGCTTGTTCGTCCTCACGACAGGCCCAGTCCGCGGACAGGCTTAGTCCTTCGACAGCCTTAGTCCTTCGACAGGCTCAGGACGAACGGCGACTACGTAGGTCGCCGACGCGCCTCGGACTCAGGCTCGCGGCTTCGTCCAAGTCTCAGACCAGGCCAGGCAGCAGCTAGACGCCGGCCGGCCGAATCGGTCCTGCAAAAAGACCTTTGCCGTGGACGCCTCGTCGTTCACTGACAGCTGTGCGCCCCTCGCCGGCAGGAACGTGCTGTAGACCCCTAGCGGGCGGTCCATCGCGCCCGGCGGCATCGTCAGCACAAACGGCGGGAAGAAGTCCCAGAACGCCAGGATGATCTCGTCATCGGCCGACACCACGCGCTCAGTCACCGTGCTCAGCGAGTCACCCGCGCGCTCGAACTCAGCGTCGATCACCGGCAACGCCTCGTCCGCAAACGGCTTGTACAACAGCGACTCGATCGTCCGCTGCAAGAAGCGCGCCAGCCCGATGTTGTCGGCGTAGACGCGGGCGCCCTTGCCCGCCAGCGGGCTCTCTACGAACGCCACGTGCCCGGCGCCGGCCGGCGACCACAGCACGCGCCAGTGGCTGACACGGTCGGCGACCGTCTTGCCATTGTCAACGCTCAGGCGGATAAACGAGTTCTCGCCAGTCATCACAACGTCGTTGGGGTCGACCATCTGGGCCATCGGTGCCTCCGGAGTGCAGCGGGTTGTTGAGCGCGCCAGTGTAGCGCGGCCTGAGGCGGACAGACGGTGGCGGAAGCGGTTGCCTGCGACCGGGTCGTGACCCCACGTTGACTGCGCATGGCCAGTCCGCACGGCGCGGGGCGTGCCCAGGCGGCGCGAACTGACCTCAATGGCTCAGCGCGCGCACCCCCCAGCCCAGGTCAGCCCGTATCGCGGTGTTATACTCCCCGGCCCAGAGCGCCCTGGCATTTCACACCACAGTGCATCGCCGGAGCGGTTGTCGCGTTCTGACCTTCGGGTGAGATTATCCAACTTGGCATTGCGACGGAGCCTGGCAGACCAACGCGCTGACCTGACGCACCGCTTGGCGTGGCTGCTGCAGAGGCTCGCCCGTCCGGCCGCGGCCGTTGGGCTGGTCGCAGCTCTGGCCACCCTGCTGTTCGCGCCAGAGTCCGCTCGCGCAGCCACGTTCACTGGTATCAGGTCCGTCGCCGTCATCGGCACGCCACTAGACGACCTGGTCCCCTCGGCGAACGTCCGTCAGCCCGTCACGATAGACGGGACCGGGTTCGACATGACCGTAATGGTCACGTTCCCGACGATCAATTTCAATGGGACGCTGGGGACTCTCAGCGTCCGCCCCACCCGGGTCTCCGCAGACGGCAACAGCATGACGGTGGTCGTACCAGACACGGCGCGCACCGGTGCGATTACTGTGGCCGGTGCGCCCGGGTCGTTCCAGCTCCAGGTCGTCCCCACTGTTGTGGACATCGCGCTCAACTCAAGCACGTTTGTCACCGGGTCTAGCTTCTCCGTCTGGGGCAGCGGGTTCACCGAAGCGGCGCTGACGGTGCGGTTCGGTTCCACCTCGGTGGTCGACACATCGGTGAGCACCGGCCCGGATGTCGTTTTCGACACCATCGGGGCCGGGTTTGACCGAGCGGACAACGAGGTCATTGGCCTCACAGTCCCTGCCGGGGCCTCAACAGGGCCAATCACCGTTGAGACAGCCGGTGGGGTCTCAAACGCACTGCTGATATCGGCGGTCCAAATCACCTCGACCGCGCTCGGGGGCACGCCCGCCAACCCGGGCGTCCCCTCCGCCAACGCCGGTCAGACGGTCCGCGTCCTCGGCGCCGCCCTGGACATGACGACCGAGTTCATATTCCCTGTGATTGACATCAACGGCTTGCTGTCGAACAGGTCGGTGCGGCCGGACGTCGTAAACGTGGCCCGCAACATCGCAGAAGTGCGGGTGCCGAAGGACGCAATCACCGGCTCGGTGCAGGTCATCGGCGCATCCGGTCCCCTGCCCTTGCAGATCGTGCCCACGCTGGGGCTGGTCCAACGCACTTCCGCCGCCGGCGTGAGGCTGTTGGGCACCGGCTTCACCGAGAACGCGTCCCTGACCGTGACTTTCGCAGGCGCACCGCCCGTGGACGACAACGGGCCAAGTATTGAGATCTCCAGCTGGTTCCAGGCGAACGACACTCTGACCACAAACGTCCCAGCGGGCGGCGGCGGCCCCGTGACCGTCACGACCGGCGGCGGCACCAGCCAGGCTGTCGCCATTTCCGTTGACGACCCGCCGGGCGCAGCCGCCATGTTCGACATCGCCGTGTTCCCAGCCACCGCCGGCGCCGACGCGGGCAGGCTCGTGGTCGCCGACTCGACGGGCCCTGGCGCGATACGCGTGCTTGACCCCGTCTCCCTGGCGCTTATTAGGACGATCAACCGCCCCGGCGGAGCTCCCGGCAACACCATGGGGCTCGACTTCCTCGGCGAGGCTGTGACCGTCACAGACCTCGTGCGTGGCCCCATCGCCGTGCCCGCAGGGACCCTGCTCGTCAGCAACGGCGGCGACAACCCTGACCGCCTCTACTTCATGAACCCTGCCGGCGCAGGCACGGTCCTTGCAGACGTCACCCTGGGCGGGGCGGGACAGGTGGACGAGTCAGGGGCGCAAGGCATCGCCTACCACCCCGGCCGTCACTCGCTGTTCGCGGTGCGCAGCAGTACCGACCTCGTCACCGAGGTCAACCTCGCCACCGGGCTGGCGATCAAGAGCTTCCACACAGGCTTCGCCATCGCCGAAGGCGACCTCGCCGTCAGCGCTACCGGCTCGCTACTCATCGGGGGCAACTTCAGGACCCTGTTTGAGCTGGACGCCGCCACCGGCAGGTTTATCGGCGACTACGACCCTGTCTCAAACGTCCAACTTGGGCCCGTTGACCTCACCCGGCGCGGCATCTCCTGGCAAAACACGGACGATGTCACGGGCCTGGCAATTGACGGCGCCGGCAGGCTTCTGGCTTCGACGAACAGCGGACGGATCATGGTCCTGCCTCGACCAGGCGCGCCAACAGCCATCCTCATGGGCACTGGGCTGGCTGTCGCGCTGGATGGCACGCCGCTAGACCCCCTCAAACCGTCCGCGAACCCCCGCCAGCGCATCCGGATAACCGGCGCCGGCTACGACGGTGCGACCGTGGTCATTTTTGAGCGGGTGTCAGCCAGCGCCGAGCGCGGGTCCATCGCGGTCATCGCCGATGCCGTCAACTCTGATGGCACGGCAATTGAAGTGGTTGTGCCAGACGAGGCCGCCACCGGCAAGGTCAAAGTGGCTGGAGCGCCCGGCGATGGCCTTACCTTGCAGGTCCTGCCCACGCTCAGACCGGCGCTCCCCGCTGATGCCAACGTCAACTTCAACAACCCGGTCGCAGGTAGCGGCCTGACGCTCTTCGGTTCCGGCCTCCTGGAAGGCGCAATCAAGGTCACGCTCGGCGGCCTGGAGATTGAGGAAGACTCAGAGTCAAGCTACGTAAACGTAACCGGCTCCTCGACCGGCGGGGTTGCCCGCCTCAACTCGGCGCTGAACCTCACGGTCCCTGACCGTGTGCTGGCTGGCCCGGTCAGGGTAGACACCGCCGGCGGGTTCTTCACGTTGGCCTCCCTGCCAGTCGAGGCTGCGCCCTCGGTCGGGCTTGATGTGATAACCGCCCGTGTCGGGTCTGGGGAACCCGCTGTACCGGGCCAACCCGCCGCCAACGCCGGCCAAGCCATCACGCTGATCGGCTTCGGGTTCACAAGCACGTCGAACGTCGTTTTCCCGGCCGTCGGGGGCGAAGGTACCCGAGGCACTGCAGTCGCCAGGCCGTCTACGGTCGGCACGAACGGCCTCTCAATGACGGTCGTGGTGCCTGCACTGGCAGACACCGGTCTGGTCACCGTCGCCGGCTCCGCCGCTAGCGTGTTCCTGCAAGTCGTTCCCACCCTGAACGGGATAAGTTCAGGGACCCTCTCTCCGGGCGCAATGCGACTGGCGGGCTCAGGCATCTCGGAGGGTGGTCCGGCGCCGGGACAGGGCGTTACGTACACCTTCGGCGCGGGTTCCGTCACCGATATAGACGGCATCCTGGGCCCCGATTCGTTCAGCGCCCTTGATGAGGCTGTCCACGCCGGGCTTACGCTCCCTGGCCTCAGCAGCGGCCAGACGGTTACGGTCGCCACCGCCGGCGGCACGGCTACCCTGACGCTTGCGGACTTCGCAGTCTCAGCCCCGCTTGCCGCAGAGCCGCAGGGCGTAGGCGCCGCAGACGCCGTAGGCGGCACGCTGGCTACAGCCCTGCCGACAGGCCCGCTCGGGCTGAACAGCTCGCTCACCATCACCGGTCGCATCAACGTCAACACGGACATAGACATCTACCGGCTGGAGGGCGCCGCGCCGGGCGGCATAGTCTCGCTCAGCTCGACGTTTGGGAGCCCCTTCTTCCGCATCTTCGACCAGGCAGGCGTGCAGCTATTTGCATCGAGCACGTCCATCACGCGCTTCATGCTCCCTGGCGCAGACGCTTATTACGTGGGCCACTCGAACACATCGAACACCGTCTACAACCCGGTCACCGGGACCGGGACGGTGGCCGGCGGCTCTCCAAGTGATTACACGCTCACCCTGCGCTACGCCGCTCCGGGGACCACAAGCCTCAACGGCATTCCCGCAGTCGCCCTCAGCGGCGTCGCCACTAGCTCAGCCGCCGCATCAGCAAACACCGGGCAGACCATCACGGTGCTTGGCGAGGGCTTCACGGCTGCCACGCGTCTCCGCTTCATGACGTTCAACTCCGACAACCCTGCCCTCGGCCTGGCCGAGCTCGAAGTCGTGCCGTCCTCCGTCGCCACCGGCGGTGTGTCGCTCACCGCAATAGTGCCAGACCAGGCCGTCACCGGCCCGCTGCGCCTGGCGGACGAACCCGCGGGCATCATCCTCCAAATCGTGCCCACCATCGCCGATATTGACCTGACTTCCGCCGTCTTCTCATCCCCGTCGATCTTGCGACTGGCTGGCGGCGGCTTCACTGAAGGCGACATGGTCCTCCTCATGGGCACCGCGATCGGGGCGGAAGGCGCGACGCAGGTCCGGGACGTCTGGTCTGCCGACGGCCCGGACGCTTTCAACCTTTTCTGTGCCCCCGGCTGTATCTCAAGGCCCAATGCCACCGCGGACTTTGCGCTGCCGCTGAGCCCGTCGTCGGGCCCCGTGAAAATCAGGACCCTCGGCGGGACCTCCGCTCCGTTCCCGTTGTCTTTCACCGGCATAGCGGCGGGCACAATCGCCACGCGCGGCACGCCGGCCAATCCGGCAATGGCGTCCGCCAATGTCCGTCAGCCAATAACGCTCCTCGGAGCGAATCTCAGCCCCCGGTCAGATGTCGTGTTCACGGTCCGGCCATCCGGCACCACATCATCGGACGTCAATGGGACAAGGGTGGTCAACCCCAGCCAGGTCGCCGCAGGTGGCACGTCCCTGGTGGTCGTCGTCCCCGATGATGCGACCACAGGCCCTGTGCGCGTAATTGGGGCAGAAGACCCCTTCACCCTGCAGGTCGTGCCCACCATCGTCCAGGTCGTCTCGCCGGCGGTCTTCGGCACAGCCGGGGCGCTTTCCATCCTC
>CAYWBD010000323.1:0-8429 GCA_964456315.1 uncultured Thermoflexus sp. | reverse complement strand
GTCCACAGACCTGGTGACGGCTGTGCGCAGTAACCGAAAACGGCTCACGCCACGACGCCCGGACTTTTAAACCTCAACTCTGGTCGCCAGAGCCTGTCCGGGTCTTGTCAGAGCCAGTCCGCCGATCGCACACCGACCGGTGCGCAGCCGACCCAGGCCCCGCTGTCTGCCGGCGTCGGCAGGACGTCCTTTCGCCAACTCCTATGACCTGCGTGGCGGTTTCTTTTCGCCGCCGCCGTGCTGTCGGCTGCCCTCCCAGGGCCGCAAGTCGGCAGTAGCTGGCAGCCCGCGGGCAGTCCGTGGCAGCGGCACCGTCCTAGCTTCCCCTTACAGGCAGGCACAGCCAGTCGAGAACGGCACACCACGGGAAAGACGGGTGCGGCAACGGAAGGCGGTCGAAGCACCTTCCCTGCGGCCCGCCCATGTCGCTGGCTCCGTGCGCCTGCCCAGGCCACACGGAGGTAAAGCCGGATGACGACCGAACTCTCACTCAACAGCTGCAGCTTCTGCACCGCCAACGTGCAGCCAGGCGAGAAATGCGCTGGATGCGCGACCGAGACGCCACTCCGGCGCAAGGCCCGCGCGCTCATCGAGACGCGTGCCCCCGACGCTGCGGTGATCTCCACTTTGACCGCCGCCGGGATCTCCGACGCACGGGCCCGGTGGATCGCCGCCGACATCAGGATCGCCGACTCGCAGAGGACCCCGGCCGGGCAGGACGCGGGCCAGGACGACTCCGAGACAAGCGCGGGTAGTGACCTGGGCTGGGGCCTGGTCTTACTGGTCGGCGGCGGCATTGCCACGGCGGTCACCTACGCGGCCGCGGCGCCGGGCGGGACCTACGTCGTCTTCTGGGGGGCGATGTTGTACGGCGGATACAAGGTCCTGAAGGGGCTGTACCGGTCCGGTTCGGGCGGTTAGCCAGGCTGGCACGCCGGCTGCACGGACCTGGGGGTTGTGCCTGGCACACCAGCTTGACCGGAGGAACAGGCGATTGAGGCTCACTGCCGACGACGAACTGGCCCGCCACCAAGACCAGAACGCCAGGAAAGTCGAATGGCACAAGGTTGGCAGGCAAAGTCGGCAGTCCCTGGCAGCGCAGGGTAAGTCGGTGGCAGTCCGGCGGCCCGAAAGTACAGGTCAGGCAGGCGCTGCCAGGCAACACCGACGGACGGGAAAGGAGGGCACTCGATGACCGTGACAACCATGACCCGGCGCCAGAAGCGTGCCCTGCGGTTAGGCCGCTTGGTGACTGCTCGGGAGGCACGCTGGGCAGCCCGGATGGCGCGATTGGACTACAAGGTGTCCAGCGAGTCAGGGGCCATGAAGGTCCCGAGCCGGGTGCGGACCTGGCACCTGAATGGGCGTGCCAACGGGCACGAGCCGCCGCCCGGAGTGGCCTGGGACCGGACCGGGCCCGCCTACGTGATAGCGGCAGGCGGGTCGGAGCTCCCCCGGCCGGTCATCAACCACAGGTGGCAGGCCCGGAAGGCAGACCCGGCAGCACGCGGCGCAACCGAATAGCAGGCGGCGACCCGGCCAGGACAGGGTTTGACGGACGACGGCGACACGTCGTCCATGCATCAAGAAGCTCACTGTTTTGGCGGCGAATCAACGACGCCTAACCCGCAGAGGGGAGGAAAGCAGAAATGGTCGAGAACACTCTAAAGACGCAGGTTGAGGTATCAGAGGCCACGTTGGCCACGACCTTCAACTCCGCCATGGCACGGGTGTACGTGTGGATGGCAACCGGGCTGGCCGTGACCGCGCTGGTGGCGCTGGGAATCTCCAGCACCGAAGGCGCGGCAGCTGCGGTCTTCGGCTCCGGCTACACCGTGATGGGGCTATTCGCGGTGCAGTTCATCCTGGTCATGGCCATCGCCGGCGGGACCAAGTCCATGTCCGTGGGGACGGCGCTGACGCTGTTCTACGTCTTCTCCGGGGTGGTCGGGGTCATGCTGTCGGCCGTGCTTCTGCACTACGGCCTGGGCACCGTGGCGCACGCCTTCGGTGTGGCCGCGGTCACGTTCGGGGGGATGGCATTCGTCGGGCTCATGACCAAGCGGGACCTGACCGGGTCCGGGACGCTCCTGTTCGTGGGGCTGCTCGGGCTGATCGGGGCAGGCGTGGTGAACGCCTTCCTGCACAGCGGCTGGCTGCAGTGGCTCACGTCGTGGGCTGGCGTGGCGGTGTTCATGGGCCTGACGGCGCATGACTCGCAGGCCATCAAGGCGATGATCGCCGAGGCGCTGGCAGAAGGCGATGAGCAGGTCGTGGGCAGGGTGGGCGTCCTGGGGGCGCTGAGCCTTTACCTGGACTTCCTGAACCTGTTCTTGTACCTGCTGAACCTCTTCGGCGGGGACGAGGACTAGCCGGCGGCAGCGACGGACGTTTCGGGGGGCGACGGCGCGGCGCCGTCGCCCCCCGGCGAACGGAATAGAAAGGAGGCGAGCACCTTCGCAGACGTGACGGGCGGCAGTCGCAAGCGAGCTGACACCTGACTCCTGCGCACGCCGCTCCCGGGTCAATCCTTCAGTACAACACCAACAATCATCAAACCGGAGGAGACTCAGTTGACAATCGCACGCTATTTCCAGAGGGGCTCCAGGTTCGCACTGGCGGCAGTCGCCGTTGCGGTCCTGGTCGCCCTGCCGCTGTTTGCGGCAAGCCCGGCGAGCGCCGGGAGCCACGTCGGCGCCCTGCCGACCTGTGCGCCGGGCGTTGACTTCCTCGGCTACTCAGAAGCCCTAAACAAGACGGCATTTGGCGGCTTCAACGTGACGGAGCTGTCCGGCATCACTTACGACCCACGGAAGCAGGTCTACTACGCCGTGTCTGACCGCTCGGGGGCAACCCAGAGCCACGTGTTCACGGTCAAGGTCCCGGTCAGCGGCGGCGCGCTCGGGACGCCCAGCATCAACGACGTACTGGTCCTGAATGACCCGTCGGGCACGCCCTACAACGGGTTCAACTTCGACGGCGAAGGCATCGTGATGACACGCCACGGCGACTTCATCGTGTCGTCCGAGGGTGGGTCAGGCGTCACGGTGCCGGCGCAGCAGCCTGAGATCAGGCGCTTCTCGAAGGCCGGCGCGCACCTGGCAGAGTTGGCGGTGCCCGCCCGGTTCCTTATCGGCAGGAACAACCTTTCGTTCGAGAGCCTGGCCCTCAGCCCTAACGGCCGCAGTCTGTTCACGGCAAACGAAGGGCCCCTTGCCGAGGATGGCAGGACAGTTGACCTGCGGAGCCGGATACGCATCATCCGCTACGAGGCTCACGGGAAGAGCGACTTCGCACCTGTGGCGGAGTACTTCTACCAGACCGAGCCGGGCCGCACGGTGTCCGACGTTGGTGTCGTGGAGCTGATCGCACTCTCAGGTGAGGACCTGCTGGTCATGGAGCGCGGCTTCGTGGCCGGTCAGGGCAACACGGTCCGCATCTTCCGGGTGTCGATCGAAGACGCCGAAGACGTGTCCGACGAACCGGCGCTGAGCGCGGCTGGCCTGACGCCGCTCGCCAAGGAGCTGGTGGTCGACGTACGCAACTGCCCGCCCTCTGGCGCGACCAGCCCGGAGGTCCAGCCGAACCCGCTGCTCGACAACTTCGAGGCCATGGCCCTTGGGCCGAAGCTGCCGGGTGGACGGCGGGCGCTGGTCCTCCTGAGCGACGACAACGAGAGCGCCACTCAGGTCACACGCCTCATCGCCCTCGCGGTCCGGACTCGGGACATCGTGGGAGATGACGCCGACGAAGACGGCGGGAGCGCCGACGACGACGAAGACTCCGACAGCGGCAGCGACGACTAAAACGCAGTGCGCTCCTGCGCAGACAGGACGAGGACACGAAGGGCGACGGTGTGGCACCGTCGCCCTTCTCTTTTGACGGCGCATCAGGCAGACGGCCAGATCGAGTGCCGTTGGCGGGCCAGCGATCCGGGGCCAAGGTGGTTTCAGCGCAGGACAGAGAGGAGGAGCCGATGGAACAGGACTCTGAGCGGGCACACAAGCCCGGGCGAAGCTCTCCTCGGACCAACTTCGACGTCGTTTCAACGGGCTCGTTGCGGCGGACGTTGCTCCTGGACGCCCTCCAGCACCCGGCAACTCTCCTGCCATTCGCGGTCTGCGTCATGGCGGCGCTCTATTGGCTGCTGGTCTCGCCGATCGCGGGCGGCGGGCGCGTGGCGGTCGTCCTTCTGGGCGTCGCTGGCCTGGTGGCTCTGGCCGGGTTCGTCTGGCGCTACGTCATCCGCTACGAGGCGGAGTACGCCAGACGGGCGCAGGAGCTTCTGGAAATCCTGGAACTGGAAGAGGCCCGGCTGCGAGCGCAGGACGTGGGACGGCTGCGCGCAGAGGTCCACTTCGGCTTCTCTGACATTGGCTCAGACGAGGGCATGAACGCTCTCATAGACCTGTCAGCTGAGTACGAGCAGCTGCAGCCCGAGGTGGCCGAGCGGCGGGATTCCGACCCCACGTCTATCTCCGCGGTGCCTTCTCTGGCGGCGGAGGCGTACCGGCAGGGCCTCAATGTCCTTTCGGCCGCGCTGCGGCTCATGAAGGCAGCGCAATCGCCAGGCAAGGAGAGGCTTGAAAGGGAGATAGCCGCGCTTCAAGGCGAGATCGAAGTCCTGAGAGGTGACGGACCCCAGGCGGAGAGACTCAGGCTCAAGGAGGACACGCTGGCATCCCGCAGGGACCGCTTGAAGCTGCAGGACGAGCTTCAGCTGCGGGTGGAAAGGCTGCTCTACCAGGCCGGGCAGTGTGAGGCCGCGCTGCACCGGACGTGGGTCGAAATGGCGGCGATCAGGTCCGGGGGGACTGGCGCAGGCGTGGACGCCGTGACTGAAGCGCTGCGGCGGACGATCCGTCAAGTGAAGGAAGTCCAGGAAGAGATGAGGAAGCTTGGCTACTGACCGGCGGCGTCGCCGGACGATGCCTCGACGAACAAAGGAGGAAACAACATGGTGACCCCACAGCACCCCGAACCGATTGACGAGCAGGCCGCCCAGGCTACCGGCACGTTAGCAGTGACGGGCGTTGGCGTGGACGGTCGCGCGGCAGCGGCGGTGGCGACCGCCTCAAGCCCAGGCACAGCAGGCGCCCGCGGCCGGGTCGACCGGGCCGGCCCACGCTGGCTCGGGATGGTGGTCATCCTGTCGACGGTCACACTCGGCCTCTATTTCATCGTCTGGTTCGGCCTGACGTGGTCCGAGATGAAGAGAGAGCTGAAGGACGACTCCATGTCACCTGTCTGGCACGCGCTCAGCCTGCTGGTCCCGATCTACGGGTGGTGTCAGGTACACAAGCACTTCCAAACGATCAACGACCTGGACCCTGGGACAGGGACGGTCAGGCCGGGGCTGGTCGTCGCGCTGCTGGTCGCGGCGTGGGTCGTCCACCTCGTGACTGACCTGCCGGCCCAGTTACTCGTGATGGCGGGGGCGGCAGTCTACGGGCAGGCCGCTTTGAACTCGGTGTGGGAGAAGCGGGCACCTGCGCCGATGACAACTGGCCCGGTGACGGCGGCTGCACATGGGACAGAACCTGCCGGAGTGGCAGGTGCCCCGATCACAAAATAAGAGCCTGACGGCTCTAAGGAGGAAACACAATGGTGACCCAACAGCACCCCGAACAGACCGGCGGGCAGGCCAGCCCGGGGCTTCCGGCCAGCACCGACATCGTTCTCGTGGACGGCAAGGAGCCCACGCCCCCCAAGGAACTGTCAGACACCGAAGCGCAGGAGCTGCGGGAACGCGCGGTCGCCCTGGTGGCTCAGCTAGCCGAAGCAGGCGGCAGCCGGCAGATGGAACTTGCAGACAGCATCACAACCCTCGGCAACATGGCACAGCGGAGGGCAGGGTCTGAGTTGAACCTCCTCAGGGGGCGCGTCAGCGAAACGTTCACAAAGGACTCGGGCGCGGACATCACCAAAGACCTGGTGGAGTTGCGCCTCGCCCTCAACGAGATCAGCCCACGGGAGGCAGGTTTCATCCGGCGGGTCCTGTCGATGCTGCCCTTCGTGAGCGACCCGGCCCTCAAGGCGTTGGAAAGGATCGCCCTGCGTTATGAGCCGGCAAGCAAGCAGGTGGAAATCATCGAGTCACGGCTGCGGGGAGGCCGGGCGATGCTGGTCAGGGACAACATCGAGCTCCGGAAGCTCTATGAACAGGTGGAAGAGCAGCAGGTCCCCATTAAGAAGAACGCCTACCTGGGCGAGCTGGTGATGCGGGAGCTGAACGCACTGCTTGAGCGTAGCGATGACGAAGTGAAAAACGAGCGGGTACGCATCGTCTTGCACGACGTCTCGATACGGGTGCAGGACCTGCGGACCATGGAAATGGTCTACACGCAGTTCTTCGTCAGCACCGAGATGACCCGCCAGAACAACAGCCGGTTGGGACAGTCGGTGGAGCGGACGCTGGCGCTTGGCACCAACGTGGTGATGATCGGGCTGGCCATCCAGGCAGCTCTGATCAACTCGGAAAGGGTGCGGAAGGCCAACGAGCGGATGCGGGAGTTCCTGGGCGACCTGATCACGACCAATTCCGGAACGGTCTTGCAACACACCCAGGCAATTGGCGATGCCTACAACAACCCGGTCATCGCCCTGGAGAAGATCGCACAGGCCCAGCACGACCTGATCGAGGCGATGGACATCGCAGAGCGCCTGAAGCTGGACGGCATCGAGTCGGCCCGGCAGAACATCGCCAAGCTGAGCGCACTTACCGCCGAAATGGAGAAGCGCTCCGCGGGCCTGCGCGACGACGTCCAGGACACCGTCGAGGCGTAGGACGCCCGAAGGGCCTGTCCGGTGAGCGTGCCGGTCCCGCCAGGATAGCCGCACGCGCTCCTGACCCCGACCACGACACGCTCGCCTTACTTCAAAGCCGCCGCTTGACCCGGATGCAAGCACGCCCTTCGACAGGCTCAGGGCGAACGGTGCACCGCGGGCCTCAGACGTACCGGGCTGGCGGCCTCAGAGTCGAACTGCACACGACACACCGTGAGAAGGGAGGGCACGATGGCAACTCATCACGCCTCCGAATACAAGGGCAAGGCGAGCTGGGCAACGCTCGGGCGTGCCACCGCGACTTACATAAGGGCCGAGTGGTGGGGCTGGCTGGCCATCCTGTTCACCGGCTCTTGCGCCCTGGCCTGGGCGAGTAACGAACGGGTCGTCGCCTGGCTGCTCTCGCAGGGGATAGTCAGCGAGGCCGCGACACGGACTGCGCCGGGGACGGTGCGGCTCGTAGCCGCGGTGGTGGCCGGCGTTGGCCTGCTGGCGGCCTGGCGCATCTTCGCCCGACCCGCACTGGGCGTGTGGCGCTGGGCGCCAGTCCAGAGCGGCGTGGCATTCCTGAGGCAGGTCCTCGGACCACCGGTCCGCGTGGCGCTGTGGCTGTCCCGTGTCGCGGTCTCGGGGCTGGCCAGGGCGTCGAGGCAAGCCGCCCATTGGACGCGACTCGGCGCTGCCGTCATCGGCGTGGCCTTCCGCATGGCGGCCTACCTGGCCGGCCGGACGGTCGGCTGGGCGGTGCGCCACGTCTCGGTGGGTGCTTCTGCGGCCTTACGGGCGGTGGCACGAAGGTCTTCTGTCCTAATGGGGGATGCGGCGATCGGTTACAAGTCGATCGCGCAGACCGTCAGCGGCACGGTGCGAGCGCTGGGGCTCGGGACTGCCTTTGGCGTCCGCTACCTGGCGAAGCGCGTCATGGCGATGCTCCGGCCGGTCCAGGTTGGAGCATCGAAGGCAGCTGGGGCGCTCGGCCTCGCCGCGAAGTACGCATCACAGATGGTGGCGTCCGTACTCGGCTACATCTGGACAGGATTCCTGACGACGCTCCGGCCGGTAAAACTTGGCGCGACGGCGACTGGTAATGCCGTCAGTGTCGCAGCGAGCTACACATGGCGCGTGGTCTCGGGCGCGCTCGGCCACGTCTGGAAAGGGGTCCGCTCTGCCGTCCGGCTCAGCTGGCTGGCGGTTTCTGTGGCAGGGCTGGGCGGCGCAATCGCAGCACGCTATGCGTGGGTCGCGGCCACCACGTTGCTCGCCCAGGTAGGGCGGTTTGCCCGGGTTGCGGTCGCGACTGTAGCCGGTTACGTCTGGACGGCAGCCCTGATGATGCTCCGGCCCGTCCGGCTCGGTGTCGTCGCGGCCGCTCGTGCCCTCGGCCTCGGGCTGTACTACGTTTTGTTTGCGGCCGTTGCGGTCCTCGTGGTCTTTTGGACGGGCGCCCTTCTTGCGCGCGAGTTCAGCCGGCGAGCCTTCTCTGTCGCCGGGCTGGGCGCAGCTGTAGCGCTGCGCTACGCAGGGCTCTTGACCGCCGCGGCGCTCGCCTACGTGTGGCTGGGCGTCCTGGCTGCCATCCGGCCGGTAGGACGCGGGGCTGTTGCGGCTGGTCAGGCCCTCAGGGTCGCGGCGCGTTACGCGTG
>CAYWBD010000322.1:0-9664 GCA_964456315.1 uncultured Thermoflexus sp. | reverse complement strand
AGCACGATCCCGGAAGAGGCCGCCAGCCAGAGGTAGAGGTAGCCCGGTGCGAGTACCCGCAGCAGGTTGCCGGCGCCGTTGGAAGCGATGATGTTGCTGACGGTCCAACCCAGCATGTCCAGCGCCAGCGCGGGGGTCATGTTCTGCCGCCCCGCGACGGAGACCATGTACGCCCTGCGCGCGGGCATCGCGGTGGTCCACGCCGTACCTGCAACCAGCACGTAGACGTAGACGTGCCAGACCTCCAGCCACCCGGCCAGTGCCAGCGCCGCGACCGAGGCGGAGGCGGCAGCTGTGCAGATTTCCGCCACCCGCACTACGCGCATGCGAGGGAAGCGGTCAACGATCACCCCGATAAACGGCCCGGCGAATAGGAACGGCAGGTAACGGAAGAAGCCTGCGAGCGTCACCGCCAGCGGGCTGTCGGTGGCCTCCACGACCACCCATGCGGTGACGGTCATCTCGATGAACCGGGACGAGAATGAGACCAGCGTCGCCAGCCAGACGCGCCGGAACGCCGGGTGTTGGAGCGACCTCGGCGTACGCCAGCGCATGTGGCCGCCGCGCGACCGGTCGGAGCGGCCCGCCTCGGCGATTGTCGGCGGCATCTTGCTCAAGCCCCCCGCCGCCGGCGTGCCCGCCGCGACCCGAAATAGAGCCAGAGCGCCCCGCCCACGATCGACACGCTGACGATGGCCCAGACCGCGGACCCCAGCGCGCCTCCGCCTGAGCCGCGCGTCCGCGACCGGACTGTGATCGCAAACTGCCCACGGCCGTCCTGAGCGCCTGGACCGATCTCCACCGCGACGTCCCAAACGCCCGCCCGCTCAAGTTCCAGCTTGCTGGCATAACGTCCCGGTGAGGCAGGGCTGTCTAGCGCCCGCGCTGTCTGCCTCTCTCCGCTCTCCCGCGGGGTGGCGTACAGCCTGACCTCGACGCCGGACGCCGGAGTGCCAGTCGCCAGGCTCGTCAGCGCGACCTCGAAGTGGACGATCCCAACGACCGGGCTCTCCGGGAGCATCGTCACCAGGACGGAGTTGGCGGCGACATCGGCGCTGTAGACGTTGGCGCCGCGCGGGGCCTGGCCCTGCGCAGCGACAGGCGCGCCCAGTCCTGCCGACAGGGTGACCAGGACGGCCAGCCAGACCGCCCGCGCCACCAGCGCCCGGGCGCCTCTTGCCACCTGGGCCAGGAAGACCTGGTCAGGCAACGGGCGCCACCTTCCCGGCACAGACGGTGAACCGGGCGGCTGGAGCCCCGGCGCTGGCGGCGGCCAGCGAGAAGTCGGTGACAGTCAGCAGCGTCTGTTCGTGGCTGGCAGTGCGGTCCAGCACGAGCCTGCGGCGCGTGCCGTCAAGCTCAGAAAGCACATCGTCGAGCGCGAGCACCGGCGCCCTCCCGGCCGCGGCGCGGACGATCTCAGCCTCGGCCAGCTTCATCGACAGCGCGATGGACCGCGCCTGTCCGCGGGAGGCGTACGTCTCGGCGGCGCGCCCGTCGAGGGTGACCGCCAGGTCGTCCCTGTGCGGCCCGATGAGCGATACGCCCTGGGCGATCTCCCGGGACCGCACCGCTGCCAACCCGCGGCTCAGCAACTCGGCCAGGCGGTCAGTGGGAAGGCCCGGCCCCTCCAGGGGCGGCTCACCAGTCCCGGTATCAACGCCAGTGCGCGGGGTGTAAGTGATGTCAATCTGCTCGGCGGCCGCCGTCAGCCGGGCATGCTCTGCCACGACATGCAGCCGGAGCGCAGCCACCGTCCGCCGGCGCTTCTCGACAATGGCTGCGCCCTCCACTGAGAGGCGGTCGTCCCAGAACTCCAGCTCGTCCTCGCCAGCAGCGTCTTCGCGTACACGGCGCAGGAGCTGGTTCCGTTGCATTACGACCCGCGAGTAACGCTGAAGGGACTTGAGGTAGGCGGAATCTGTCTGGGAGATCAGGATGTCGAGGAACCTCCGGCGCTCACCTGGGCCGCCGTACACCATCTGAAGGTCGTTGGCCTCGAAGTAGACGACGTTGAGCTTTCCCACGAAGTCCGCCGCGCTGCGGATGATCCCGTTAACCCGTAGCGACTTCTTGGCCGCCTGGCCACCGCCGTTCGCGGTGAAGCCGCCTGCGGGAGGGACGTCTATGTCGACCTGTGCCTGGACGGTGGTGTCCCCTTCCCGGCCGACCCCCAGGACCTGGACATGGCCCCCAGCCTTCGCCACGTCCCAGTTGACCAGCTCACGGTCGGACGACGCCCGTGGAGACTTTGCGATGGCGAGCAGGTACGCCGCCTCGAGCAGGCTGCTCTTGCCCTGGCCGTTGTCACCCTGGAACACGACCAGGCCGGGCGGGAGCTCCAGCCTTGTGTCGGCGTGGTTGCGGAACCCTGACAGGTTCAACTTCGAAAGGTAGATTGCAGATGTCTCCCGGACGTGACCGTTGCCAGGCGGCAGTGGCGCCCGCCGCGCCCCGGCGTGGGCACGGCCTCTGAGTGTAGAAGACGGTCGGGCGTTCTGAAGGGTAGGATTGGGTCGCAGGCACACCGCCCGCCGCCGCACATGCTGAGGTACGGACGTGCGACTTCTCTCGCTGCCGTTCCACCACGGCGAGCCGACAGACCCGACCCTCCTGGAGTGGATCACGGACAAGCTGCACGAGCTTGTCGGGCTCGGGCCTTGGCCGGTAGTTGTGATCCTCGGCGTTCTGATCGTGAGCGTGCCCGCGGCTCTCGCCCTGCTGGCCTGGCGGTGGCGGCGACAGTCTGCGGGGTGACAGCGGCGCCGAGGTCGGTGTCAGCGTGGGCCAGCGGGTTCCATCTTAATCGTGACCTCGCGCAGCCGGCGTTCCAGAAACGACCGGCCGGGTGAGTTGCCGGTCAGTCCGAGCGCGCGCCGGTATGCGGTCGCGGCATCGCGAGACCTGCCAAGCCGGCGCAAAAGTTCGGCGCGGGCAGAGTGAAACCAGAGATAGTCGTCCAGCTCGCCGGATTGCCCGAGCCGGTCGATCAACTTCAACCCGGCCTCCGGCCCCTGCGCCATGGCCACTGCGACAGCGCGGTTGAGCTCGACCACCGGTGACGGCGCCATAGCGCCAAGCTCACCGTACAGAGCCGCTATCTGCGCCCAGTCGGTGTCGCCGGGTCGCGCGGCCTGGGCGTGGAGCGCGGCGATGGCGGCCTGGGTCTGGTACGGGCCTGGCCGGCTCCGGGCCAGGGCGCGCTCTAGCAAAGCGACGCCCTCTTCGATTTCCCCCCGGTCCCATAGAGACCGGTCCTGGTCCTCCAGCAACACCGGCTCGCCGCCCGGGCCGGTTCGTGCGGCGCGACGAGAACCGTGAAGGAGCATCAAAGCCAGCAGCGCTTCCACCTCTGGCTCGGACGGAACAAGCTCGGTGAGAACGCGCCCCAGGCGGACCGCCTCACTGCAAAGCTCATGGCGGACCAGGGCATCGCCGTAGCCCGCCGAGTAGCCTTCGTTGAACACCAGGTAGATCACGGACAGCACCGCCGGCAGGCGCTCTGACAGCTCAGAAGCGGGCGGCGCTTGATAGGGAATGCCGGCGTCCTTGATCTTCCGTTTGGCCCGGACGATGCGCTGCGCCAGCGTCTCCGGCGGCACGAGGAATGCGCGGGCGATCTCCTCGGTGGTCAGGCCTCCCAGCGTCCGCAACGTAAGCGCGACCTGCGCCTCCTGCGCGAGCGCGGGGTGGCAGCAGGTGAAGATAAGGCGGAGGCGGTCGTCCTCGAAGGCCGTGCTCAACGACTTTTCGGCCTCCTCGAACTCGTCTTCGCCTTCGACTGTGCGCTCACCGGCCAGCGTCGCATGCTTCGAGACGCCGACTTTATCCCGGCGCAGCCTGTCGATGGCCTTGCGGCGGGCCGCGGTCGTCAGCCAGGCGCCGGGGTTGTCCGGGACGCCTTCTTTGGGCCAGTGTTCGAGGGCTGCGGCAAGGGCGTCCTGCAGCGCTTCCTCGGCGCGGTCGAAGTCCCCAAGGGCGCGGATCATCGAGGCGATGATGCGACCTGACTCCTCCCGGAAGACACGTTCGACAACGGCGCGGGCGTAGCCGCCCGGAGAGTCGGGCACGGCCCGTGATGTTGGCTCTGCGTCCATGGCGCGGACACTGTAGCGCGGTTGGCGGCGTCGGAGCCAGGGCGTGTCGATGGAACGCTGGGTTCCCGTTTTCGCGGGAATGACGGGTTGCCGACAGGAAGTCCGAGGCGTGTCAGCGGGACTGCTCAGGCCGCGCCCGCGGCCAATTCACGGCGCCGGGCCTTCGCCATCTTGGTGAGGAGGCCCGGCGCTGGCGCTTTTCGTGTAACCGGACAATGCCTCTACTTCTTCTTCGGGGGCTCCGGGAACTCCATGACTGGGCGGACCTCGATGGTGCCCCCCTTGGCGCCCGGGATCTTGGCCGCCCACTTCACGGCCTCGTCGAGGTCATTGGCGTTGCCCATGTAGAAGCCGCCGAGTTGCTCTTTGGTCTCGGCAAACGGGCCGTCCGTGGTGGTCGTCTTGCCGCCGCGTACGCGCACGGACGTTGCGGCAGTCGTCGGGTGCAGAGCGTCGCCTGCGACCATGGCCTTCGCTGCCATCACTTCATTCGTGAAGGCCATGTACCCGCCCATCACTTCCTGCTGTTGCGTGGGCGACATCTTCATGGCTTCTTTTTCGTTCCCGTAGATCAGAAGCAAGTAACGCACGTTGGACCTCCATCATCACGCTCATTCAGGGCGGCCACTATAGCCCACCTGCTACAACGACGCACGGCGCCGCCTACAATCGACAGCGTCCCTGAGTCTGATCGCGCAAGCGCCTCCAGGAGGCCCACAACATGACAGAGACGATGTCCCGCCCCCGTTTGAGCCCGGAGGGCATGGCCCGGGTCAAGTCGGAGTTCGATCGCCAGATGCATGCCGGGATGCACCCCGCGGCCGCGCTCGCGGTCTACGCCGGAGGCCGCCTGGCCGTGAACCTGGTGGCCGGAGAGACAGGCCGAGCCGGGAACCCGGCCGTGGACCAACACACCCTGTTCCGGATCTTTTCCTGCGGGAAGCCCCTTGCCGCCGCCACGCTGTGGGTATTGAAAGAGCGGGGCAAGTTGAGCTGGGATGACCCTGTGGCAAAGCACTGGCCGGAGTTCGCGGCGCGCGGAAAGGGCAAGGTCACGGTACGGCACGTGCTGACGCACACGGCCGGCCTGCCGACGACTCCGCCCGAGTTGGAAGACCCCCGCAACCTGGCTGACTGGGGGAGGTGCGTCGCGGCGATGGAAAACAAGGACCTGGAGTACGAGCCGGGCAGCCGCGTGCAGTACCACTCCCTGACGTTCGGGTGGCTGGTCGCAGAGCTGACGGCGCGTGTTTCCCGTCGACCGTTCCAAGAATTCTTCATGGACGCCGTCGCCGCGCCGTTGGGACTCCGCGACACGTTGTTCAGCGTCCCTGCAGCCTCGGTCGCCCGGGTTGCGAAACTGAAGGCCATGCCGGGGCTCGAGCCGACGACCGCCGCTGACAGGTGGAACCACGAGGCGTCGTACGGGGTGGTGGTGCCCGGGGGAGGGTGCGTGGCAAGCGCGCGCGACCTGGCGCGCTTCTATGCCGCGCTTGCCGGCGGAGGCCGGATAGACGGGGCCCCGTGGTTGAAGCCGGAGACGGTGGCCGAGGTCAGCGCCCTCGCCGGCGAAGGCGTGGACCAGTCGAATGGCCGCTACCAGAGGCGGACGCTGGGCATGGCCCTCTCAGGCGAAGCGCCGAACACCTACGGCACCGCCTGGCAGTCGCCAGTGTTCGGGCACGGCGGGTACGCCTCCAGCGTCTCGTGGGCCGACCCGACATCCGGCGTCGCATGCGCATACATCGCGACAGGGCTTCAGGCCGACGAACCAAACCGGGCGCGGCTCCATGCCATGTCCGCGGCGGTGAGGGCCGCGGTCGCGGCTTGACGGTCGAGGCCGCATGGCCGGGCATCGGCTGGGAGAACGGTGAAGTCCAGGAGCTCGGCTTTGACCGGGTCAGGCTGTCCGCCGCAGCGGGGTATCTGGCGAAGGAGGCAGGGGGGCGTCCATACCG
Organism: uncultured Thermoflexus sp.; assembly: GCA_964456315.1. Lineage (GTDB taxonomy): Bacteria > Chloroflexota > Dehalococcoidia > Lucifugimonadales > Lucifugimonadaceae > SHXW01. Next base: position 3,609 of record CAYWBD010000322.1, on the reverse strand, counting down.
GGTCCTGGTAGTCCGTCATGGCCGCGTCGTGGCGGAGTGGAACTACCGGGTCAACCCCCTTGAACGGCGCAGCATCGGCGCAGCGGGAGATGCAGTGACTTCGTGCCTGCTGGGCATCGCCATCTCTGAGGGCGTGGTCCGTTCTGAGGCGGACAGAGTCACTAAGTACTACCCCGAGTTGGCGGAGGCCGTCGCCGGGCGAGCCACTGGCGTCGGCGATGCCGGGCTGGTCCCTGATCCGGCCGTGACGTTCGACGACGCGCTCAATGGCCCTCCAGGCAGCCCGGGGTCAGAGGGGGAAGGTCCAGGGGCGTTCAAGTCGCAGCGGTGCGCCATATCAGTCGTGCAGCACGCGCTGGCATCGGCATACCGCCTCTACCAAACGCGCGACCCCGGCCGAGGGGGTGGCCTCGGCCTGCTGGCGGAATGGCGTATCCGCGACCGTATCGGGGCCGGATGGCAGTGGGAGTACACGCACCTTGGCTTGCCTGCGACTGCGCCTGCCGGAGTGATCGGGTACCACACTGAGTTCCTGATGACGGCTTACGATATGGCCCGGCTGGGGCTCCTGTGGCTGCGGGGCGGGACGTGGCGGGACCAGCAGGTGATCCCCTCAGCCTGGATGGACAAGGTGGTCAACGGCCAGACGACCGGCGGGCCGGAAGCGGCCAGCGGTCTGCGCCTCGGGTTCTGGCGCGGACGCTCAGACCGGCTGCTGCCTCACGAGCCGCAGGGTTGTTTCTCAGCGGTGGGAGAGTCTGCCCAACAGGTCTGGGTCTGTCCGGCTTTGGACCTGGTAGTGGCGCAGAACCCAGGGCTGGATGAGGCCGGCTCGGCTGCGCTCCATGAGCTTATCGTCGAGGCGGTGCGAGGCTAGCGGGCATCGGGTACGGTGTTATGCGCCCGTGGCGCACCACGACCGCGCATACGGGGACTGGCTGCGGACACGAGATGAACTCTCAGGAGAGGCCACGTAATGAAGCCCGCCCGCGAATATGACATCAGGTTCGGCCACGGCCTGCTCAAAGCAGAATCTGCGAAGTGGCCCAGGTACGTGGCCGTCTCGACGCCGTCTGCCTGGAAGGCCGCCGTGCCGTACCTGGCGAAGCCGCCCCTTGGCGTCGGGTTCAACAAGTGGCTTGACCGTACGCACCTTGAGGAGGTCGCGGCCGCGCTGCCTGACGGCGGGGAGCTGGTGGTCGGCGTCGGGGCTGGCCGTGCGCTGGACCACGCCAAACTTGTCGCCACTCGCAAGGGCCTGCCGCTGATACAGGTGCCAACGGTCGTGTCCACAGGCGCCATCATCCATGGCTTTGTCGGCAACTGGAACAGACGGGTCATCACCGGCTCGCTCGCGGAGGTCGACTGCCAGCACGTGGTGATTGACTACGACCTGGTCCTGGAGGCGCCGGAGGCCCTGAACACCGCCGGATTGGGCGACGTGCTGTGCGGCTACGCAGGCATCGCAGAGTGGAAGTTCAACTCGGCCCGGGGCCACGGCCCCGCGTTCGACCCGGCCGCGGTCGCAAGCACCGAGGCCCACCACCGCGAGGTCACAGAGGGGTTCCCGAAGACCCTGGGCAAGGACGGGAAGCTCACACCCGAGAGCGTGCGGTTCATCATGAAAGCCGTGCAGGACAGGGACGACCGCATGCTCCGCCACCCGGCCGCGCCCGGCGCGGACCACCACTTCTGTTTCGCCATCGAGGTTGCCAACGACCGCTACTGGACGCACGGTGAGGCTTGCGCGTTGGGCGCAGTGCTGGTCGCCTGGCACACCGGGCAGCGACCAGAGGTGCTGATCGAGCGTCTGGACCGCTGTCGGGTCCGCTTCCGTCCGAAGGACATGGGTATCACGAAGGAGCAGCTGCGCTTGGGGCTCGACGAGCTGCCGCGCTGGATGGGGGACAAAGCCGCGGGCCGGGATGTGGACTCTGTGATGCGGCGGGACCCGGTGGTGGGCAAGCGGTTCGAGGAGTGCTGGCGCTGGCTGAGCACCGTTTGATCGGGCCCGCGCCGCGGCGACCGGTTGGACACACGACCTCGAACCACACCCGCCCGGCCAGGCGGCGCAGGGTTGGGCTGTTCGTGACCGCGTGTGTCCTCGTGGGCCTGGCGCTGTCGGCGTGCGGCGGGTCACAGTCCCAGGGGACCGCCACAGCGCGCGCCTTCGAGGCGACGATAGATGCACGGGCGCGGGCGATCATCGCCGGGGTGCCGTCCGCGACCCCGCAGCCCACCCCGACCGCTGCGCCTACCGCGTCACCGCAGCCGCCTCCACCTCCAGCGACCCCTGCTCCGACTCCAACGCCCGCGCCTACTTCCACCTCGCAGCCTGAGCCGACGCCGGTCGCAACTGCGACGCCTCAGCCCCTGCCAACTCCCGCGCCGACCGCGACTCCCCAGCCCACAGCCACCCCAGCGCCGACTCCGACTCCGCAGAGCATCCCGACCACAGGCCCGAGCCCTACTCCTCCGGCCACCCCGCCGCCCAGCGCACTTGAGCTGTACGACCGGCTGCGCTTGTCGGTAATGGAAATCAGGTCCGGCAACGGGACAGGCTCGGGTTGGGCCATAGAAACAGGCTGGGTCATCACAAACGAGCACGTGGTCGGCACGAGCGCCACCGTGTCGGTGCTGGTCCCCAGGCCGGACGGCGGCACCCGTACTATCACCGGCACCGTGCGGGGCAAGGACGCCAAGCGGGACCTCGCAGCGGTCGAGGTTGACCACCGCGCGACCCCGCTTCCCCGGAGAAAGGTCAACTCATCGGAGGCCGGACTGGAGGTCATCCAGCTCGGCTACTCTGCCGGGCTGCAGGGTTTCCCGTCTGTGCACACAGGCATCATCGGCGTCGTGGTACTGCACCTGGGCGAGGTGGGCACGGCCGCTGACCAGCGGGTTGACGACGGTACGTCCAGCGCCGGCGTGTCCGTTGTGATTTTCGACGCCGATGCGGACCCCGGCGACAGTGGCGGCCCGGTCTTGGACCTCTCGGGCACGGTGATCGGCACCACGTTCGGGGCGGTCGTCTCAAGCGGGAGCGGGGCAGACGTCAAGCGCGTGCAGGGCCAGCAGCAGGCGACCGGCGTGCGGGACATCGACCTGGTATGGGAAGACCTGAAAAAAGGCGTGGACACGTCGTCACGGTGAGGTCGCGTTTTCCCGGGCCCTAACGCCCGGCGGTCGATCGCCACCACGATGCTAGACTCCGCGAAGAATGACAGCGTCTCGGCACCCCATTCACGGAGCGAGTAGTTGTACGCACTGATCATTGCCGGGGGACGTGGGGAGCGGCTCAAGCCGTTCACGGACGACCTCCCAAAACCCATGGTGCTCCTGAACGGCAAGCCGCTCCTGGCTTTCCAGGTCGAGTGGATGGTGCGACAGGGGATCACGGACATCGTGTTCCTGTGCGGCTGGCGCGGCGAGCGGATCCGGGAGCATTTCGGCGACGGTCGCAAGTACGGGTTCAGCGCGCAGTACTCGTTCGAGGACAAGCCGCTGGGCCGTGGCGGCGCGGTGCGCAAAGGTCTGCCGCTGGTGCCGCGCAGCGAAGAGCTGGTGTTGGTGACCAACGGCGATAACGTCACTGACCAGCCGCTCGGC
>CAYWBD010000321.1:0-9817 GCA_964456315.1 uncultured Thermoflexus sp. | reverse complement strand
TCGACCGACATAGCATCGCGCAGCACGTTCACGTAGCAGTTCTTCTGCGGCAGGCCCTTAGTCAGCGGCTCCCACTCATCGCCGCCGGTCTTGCTGCGGTAGACGCGGAGCTTGCCGTCCGGCGGGAAGTGCTCCGAGTCGCTCTTAATGGGGACGACGTACACCGTCTGGGGCTCGTTGGCGTTGACGTCGATCACGAACCCAAAGTCGCTGGGCAGGTTGCCGCTGATCTCACGCCACGACTCGCCGCCGTTGTCCGTGCGCAGGACGTCCCAGTGCTTCTGCATATACAGCACGTCCGGGCGCGACGGGTGCATTGCGATACGGTGGACGCAGTGGCCGACCTCTGCGTTCGGGTCCGGGATGTACTGCGAGCTCAGTCCCTTGTTAACCGGCCGCCAGGTCTTCCCGGCGTCGTCAGTGCGGAACACCCCCGCCGAGGATATGGCGATGAACATCCTTCGCGGGTGCTGCTTGTCGAGCAGGACCGTGTGCAGGCCCAACCCCCCTGCTCCCGGAGTCCAGGCGGGCGCCGTCTTGTGGGTGCGCAGGCCCGCGAGCTCCTTCCAGTTCTTGCCGCCGTCGGTTGACTTGAAGAGCGCAGCGTCCTCCACGCCGGCGTAGACCGTATCCGGGTCGTCCAGTGATGGCTCGAGGTGCCAGACCCGGGTGAATTTCCAGGGCTTTGAGCTATCGTCGTAGAAGAGGTGGTTGCCGACCTCCCCCTCGTACACGAACTTGTTGCTCTCACCCTTGGGCATACCCTCGGGCGTCGTGGTCGGCTCGCCCTTCGGGGTGCCCGGCTGCTCCCATGTCTTGCCGCCGTCGCTCGACCGCTGGATGATCTGGCCGAACCAGCTGTTTGACTGCGAGGCGTACAGGCGGTCCGGGTCGACGGGCGACCCTTTCACGTGGTAGACCTCCCAGCCCGCGAAGTGCGGGCCGTCCACAGCCCACTTCTGCCGGTTGCCGTCCGAGGTCAGGATGAAGGCGCCTTTGCGCGTGCCCACAAGTACCCGTACGCCGGTCATGCTCTGCTCCTCCTCACAACTCTGGCGTTCGCCGAGATGATGCCATTCTTGTGCGCTGGCGGCAATCCCTTGACTGCAGTCTCGTCAAGGTCCTTGACGCCCGTACTCACCCCTTCGCCGGCCCCCTCGCAAGGTAATCGGCGAAGCGCTCCAGGCAGCTTGTCCAGCCACCTTGATGCGAATCCCGTGACTTGACCGACGCAAAGTCCGCCTGGTGCAGGGTGAGCCGGGTCTTTGCACCGAGTTCTTCAAAGGTCAACGTCACCAGCGTTTCGTGCCCCGGCTTGCCGTGAATGTCAGCCGTGACGTAGGTGAAGGCGAGCCGCTCCGGCGGGACGACCTCCTTGTAGACGCCCCGGGGCCAATACTCGGCGCCGTCGGGGGCGCGCATGCGCCTGCTCCATACGCCGCCCGGCCGGACGTCCATCTGGATGATGGTCACCGCCATGCCCTGCGGCCCCCACCAGTGCGCCGCATGCTCCGGATCGGTCCACGCCTTGAACACAAGCTCACGCGGCGCATCGAAGACGCGCGTCAGGACGAGGACCCGGCCCGCCGTCGACGTTGCCTCAGCCCTTCTTGCGACCACTTGCCTTCTCCTTCGTGCGCGCCTCGTTCTCCGCAATGCGCGCCTTGACAATCTTCTTCACGAGAGCGATGGGGAGCGGCGTCCCGGCCTGGAAACGGATTGTCCCTTTGGTAGACGCCGTGTCGTAGCCTCTGAGGTCGTCCTTGAACGACTCCATTACAGCAAAGCTCGCCGGGTAAAGGCTGCAGTGTCCCTTCCAGGCTGCGTAGCTCACCAGCATCCCCTGGCGCTTGAAAGTCGGGATTTGGTAGCTGATGCACTCTTCGGCGTCCGGCGCCGCAGACCTGATCGTCTTGCGCCGTTGTTCGAGCGCGGCCCGCCCCTCTTCCGGCACAGCCGCCATGTAGGCCTCCACGTCCTTCCGGCCCTGCGAAGGGTCCTTGCTGGCCGGGCGGGTGGAGGACCGCTGCGCGCTACTTGCCGTCATACGCTCGTCTCAAGGCGGCGATGTCTATCTTTTTCATCTGGAGCATCGCCTGCATGGCCCTTCCTGCTTTCGCAGGGTCCTTGTCCTGAAGCATCTGCATGAGCGCCGAAGGAATGATCTGCCACGACAGGCCGTACTTGTCCTTCAGCCAGCCGCACTGCTGTATCTCGCCGCCTGCGGAGAGCTTCTCCCACAGCTCGTCCACTTCCTCCTGGGTCTTGCAGTCCACGAAGAAGGACACGGCCTCTGTGAACTTGAACATGGGACCGCCGTTGAGGGCGATGAACTCCTGGCCCCGAAGCTGAAAGCTGGTGGAAAAGACAGGCCCGCCCGGGCCGGCGCGGTTGACGCTGAGGACCTTTGACGGCTTGATGACGGACACGTAGAAGTCCGTGGCCTCTTCAGCTTTGCCGTCGAACCACAAGAACGGAGTGATGGGCTGCATGTGCGTCTCCTCTAGATTGAGCCTGGATGACAGCCTGGCGGATGAAGCACCGGGCTACGACCGCTGCGCAGCCCCCAGCGTGGCGAGCAGCTCGTCCAGCCGGTTGTACGAGTCCTGCATGCCCGCCTCCATCTGGCCGCCGACGAGCATCCCGTCGCGGTCTTCCTTCGACTTGAACACAGACCGGGCAGTGAGTTTGGTCCTGACACTGTCCTCTTCCAGGACCAAAGTCTCGGTCGAGATGTGCCCCGGCATCGCCTCCCACTCGAACGTCTGCACGATGCGCTCCGGCGGGAGGACATCCAGGAACTTGCCGCGGAAGGCGTGCTCGGTTTTGTCCGGGCCCTGCTGGACCCTGCGGTAGGACCCTCCCGCACGGAAGTCCATCTCGCATGACGTCATGGTCAGGACCCGTGGGCCGAGCCAGCGCGCCAGGTGCTCGCACCTGGAGTGCGCCTCGTAGACGATGGCGCGCGGCGCGTTGAACCAACGTGTCACGGCGATCTCGGTGTCCAAGGGCAAAGTGAGCGTCATTCTGGATGTTGTCTGTGTCTCAGTTCTTCTTGCGGGCATGAGCCACCCCCTGCGACATGGCCGCCAGGTGCCCTGCCATCTTGTCGAACGACTCGTTCCAGCCGGCCACTGCCATCTCGCGCTCTGCGCCGGCCGGGAAGCCAGCGTGCCGCAGCGTCATCTTCGTCTTGCCATCGACGTCCTCCAACGTCACCGTGATGAGCAGCTCCAGCGGGATGCTGGCGTCCATGCCGTAGTGCGTGGCCGGTACGACGTTGCCCTGGGCGTCGGAAAAGCTGTCCGTGGCGACGATCCGCTGCATGGGAACTATCTCGCGGTAGGCGCCGGTGCTCCAGTAGTCCTTGCCATCCGGGCCCCGCATGCAGAAGAGGTACCTGCCGCCGACGCGCAAGTCGACCCTGGCGACGGGCGCAGTGAAGTTGTTGGGCCCCCACCAGTTCTTTAGGTGCTCGGGCTCGGTCCACGCCTTCCAAACGAGGTCCCGCGGCGCGGCGAACAGGCGCGTGATCACGAGCTCTCCTGTCGGCGGCCTAGGCTTTGCGCTGGCGGACTGGCGACCCTGTTTTGGTTGTCTTGCGGCCATGTCGCTTGCCCTCTGGCTGTTTGTCGTTCACGGCGTCCTGTTCGTCCCGCTGCATTTCTTTCAGATACTCGTCCAGGCGGTCAAAGCTGGCTTCCCAGAACCGGCGATAGTGTTCAACCCAGTCGGAGACCTCTTTGAGAGGTCCTGCCCGCAGTCGGCACGGCCTCCACTGCGCCCTGCGGGCTCGTTTGATCAGCCCGGCACGCTGCAGGACTTTCAGGTGCTTCGAGACCGCGGGCAGGCTCATCTTGAACGGCGCGGCGAGCTCCGTGACCGTGCGCTCACCCGAGACGAGCCGTGCGAGGATGGCCCGGCGCGTCGGGTCAGCGAGGGCCGACAGGGTCAGGCTCAGGTGGTCGACTGGCATAGCGTTGTGAACTCATTGGTTATGTAACCGTTGGGTAAATTACAACGCCGCCGGCTGGTTGTCAAGGGCTCGCCGGCGAGGCAGTCCCGGACCAGGTCGCTGAGCGTGTGCCGGGTGCCTCCGTGCCGAGCGACCTCGGGACCCTGAACGCCGACAGCACGGTCCGACGCAAGGAGCCCCGGACACGCCAGGCTCCCAGGTCAGGCCCGTGAGACCGTCAGCCGATGTGCCCGGTCTTGGGCCGCGGGGACAGGCGCAGGAGTCCGCTGATAGATCTGGATGCGGTGTCGGCAAGTGTCTGCGATGAACACGTGGCCGTCGTCGCTGGTTTCTATCGCGGACGGCCGCCAGAAGAGCTTCTCCTGCTCGAACAGCCCTGCATTCTGGCGCCAGCCGGCCTGCTCAGGGTTGACGGCCAGGAACTCCTGGCACCACTTCGACAGCGTGGCGTCGCCGGTCAGCGTCTCCATGTGCGCGCCAGCGTTGGAAAAGACCTGGACGCGGTCGTTGCGCCAGTCGGCAACATACACGTCCCCGTTGCGGGCCACGTGGACGCCGGACGGCCGGTCGAACTGCCCGTCCCTGTGCCCGGAGGACCCCAGGGCGGACACGAACTCGCCGAGCGAGGTGAAGCGCTGGACGCGGTCGTTGCGCCAGTCGGCAACCCAGATGCCGTCCTCCCGGTCGATCGCGATCCCCCACGGCAGGTTCATCTGGCCAGGCCCGGTCCCGGCGCTGCCGAATGACGAGATGTACTTGCCCTCTGGCGTCAGCTTCTGGACGCGGGAGTTCAGGTGGTCAACGATGTGTAGGTTGCCGTGCGAGTCCAGGGCGATCCCCGACGGCCGGTTGAACTGTCCCGGCCCTTTGCCGAACTCCCCCCAGCGCTGCACGAACTTGCCGTCCCGGTCGAAAACCGAGACGTTGTGCATATGCTCGTCTGGGACGTAGACGCGGTCGTTGCGGTCGATGACGATCGCAGTTGGCTGAGTGGTCTGACCGGGCTCGGTGCCCCAGCGGGCAAACTCGAACAGGTACTCGGAGGCGACGGTCTGCACGCTCACACGCACATCTTTATTCACGGCGTTGGAGCGGCTCAATACGAATAGCCGGCCCGTGCTGTCCAGGCGCACATCGACCGGGTTCATGAACCCGCGCCCCAGGAACGAGGCGATGCCGATCGTGTGGCTGTATGTGAAGCTCTTGGGCGCCATCACGCCTTGATCAGGTCCATCGGCGCGAACCGCCGCTTGAGGACCGGCTCGGAGTCCAGGGCCAACACGTCTTCCAGGAGGCTCGCATAGGCCGTCCTGAAGTCAGTGTTGAACCTGACGTCGCCGTCCAGCTGCTCTGCGGGAGCCAGCTTCGGGTACTCGCCGTGCATGCCGCCCTTGACCGTGTTGCCCACGACAAACGCGACGCCGCCCGAGCCGTGGTCTGTCCCGGCCCCGTTGTCGGCGATGCGGCGGCCAAACTCTGAGAACATCCAGATGACCGTCTCGTCGCCTCTGCCCTGCTGGTTGATGTCGTCGCAAAAGCACTCCACGGCCGCGGACACCTGGTCCCACAGCAGCGCGTGGTTGACCAGCTCGTTGGTGTGCGTGTCGAAGCTGCCGTGGGCGGTGTAGAAGATCCGCGTGCCCAGGTCAGCCGACATCACCTGCGCGACGCCCTTCAGGCTCTGCGCGATGGGGTTGTCCGCCGGGTATTCGACAGTCGACTTGTGCTTCGACGGCGCCTCACGCAGCAGGTCAGCGCCGGCGAGCGCGCCCTTGCCTGTTTCCAGCATGCGGCGTGAAGGGATGCCGGCGTCGTCCATGGGCTGGTACATGCGACTAACCGTGTCCAGCATCGCGTCGCGGTTGTTGGCGCCGGCCAGGCCGGTGTAGAGGCCGTATGACTCCAGCGCTCCGACAGACGCCACAGACACGCCGGGGCATGCAAGTGCGCGCGGCAGGCCGCGACCGAAGTTGACCACCGTGACAGGGTTCTTGCCGTCAGGGTCCAGGAGCGACGCCGCCTTGCCCAGCCAGCCGCCGGATGAGCTTGTCAGGGGCTCCGCGGTGTGCCAGATGTCCATGGACCTGAAGTGGGAGCGGTTCGGCTCCGGGTAGCCCACGCCGAGCAGCACCGCCAGCTTGCCCTGGTCGTACAGGCGCTTGAACGGGGCCATGTGCGAGTTGAACCCGATCCTGTCGTCCACGGGTATGACGCGCTCGCCCTTGAGCCCCATGGTGGGCCGGAAGTCGTAGTACAGCCCGTCCTGGTACGGGACGGCGGTGTTGAGGTAGTCATTTCCGCCCGAAAGCTGGATAACTACCAGGTTCTTCGGCCTTCTGGACTTCATTGCGCCGTTGGCTGGCACGTTGACCTCCTGAGAGCGGATGGCCGCGACCGGCCTAGCAGTATTGAAAGTCAGGGGTTGACGCGATGAGCTGGAGCATCTCGACTGTCCGGGCGTCCGGGTCTGCCGCGACTGGGTACCTGGCCGCATGCTCGGTCAAGGCCGCCTTGGACCGTGCGCTGAGGTCTACTGAGCCCATGGCGTCGAGGGACGCCTCGACGAATGCGCCGGGCGCCAGTCCATCGCCCCTGGCCCGCACGATGCTGAGCATCCTCAGGACACCCGTTGACTCACGGTGGGCCAACTCGGCTGCTGCAAAGTTGATCCGCTCCACCAGCGCCCCGGAGTCTACCCACTCCTCGCCCTCATGCCAGCCCTCTACGCTGGGCGGGTTCAGCAGGTGCTGGCCCATGATTGTCGCCTGGTTCGCCAGAGTCGAAGTCTCCAGGTCCGGGATGCTGGACCGCCCGGTGAGGCGGGCAATCCCAAACACCAGCTCAGCCGGGCTCTTGACCTTGCGGAAACGGACGGCCTCCGACTTGAAGTGGTCCGAGTTGAAGATGCTTCGTAGCATCGCCCGGATATCGCCGTCGGTCTCTGCGTAGACACGCGCCAGGCGGTCGACCTCGCGTTCGTCTGGCGTGTCAGCGACGAAGAACCGATACAGCCGCCGGGCGACGAACCGTGCGGTGGTCGGCTGTTTGACGATGATGTCGATGATGTCATCGCCGTTGAAATTGCCGGTCTCGCCGAGGAACGTCTTTTCGCCCTCGTCATGGTCGGCGGGGTCAAAGCGGAACTGCATCGGGAACGGGCCCAGGAAGAAGGGCGGCGGCGTGGGCCTGGACGCCCAACCCGTGAACGCCCGGGCGGCCGCCTTTACGTCGGCCTCCGTGTATGCGCCCTCGCCATGCTCGTTGATGCCCATGGAGAACAGCTCCAAGAGCTCCCGGCCGTAGTTCTCGTTGGGCGCGCCCTTGTGGCTGTTCTGGTTGTCCAGCCAGTACATCATGCCGGGGTTGCGGGATATCTCCAGGAGGATGGTCCGGAACTTACCGAGCCCAACGCGCCGGAAGAGGTCTATTTCGGTCAGCATCTCCAGCCCGTGGTCGAGTTTTATGCCCCCGACGGCGAGAAGCCCGTGCCAGAACAGGGCGATCTTCTCTTCAAGCGGCTTCGGGCTGGTCGCCAGGCGCCAGGACCACTGGGGGTCGGCGTGGCCTGGCGAGCGTGCCTCGACAGAAGCAACGAAGTAACGGTCCATGAGGTCCTGGTCTGGCGGCGCGCCGTATTCGGGGTTGAGCAGCTCCTCTACGGTCGCTTCATACCCTCTGGCCAGGTACCGGTCGATCTGGTCCCGCGTCGCGCCGAAGCCAGCCCTGCGGAGCAGGTGTGCCATGAGGGCTACGCCCGTGTCCTGCCTCGTCGCTACTGATGAGGTCAATCAGCGCCTCCCGGCTGCGCGCGGTCGCTCGCTGGCGTCTGCGGTCCCGTTTATACCGCCGCATTCTAGGTACCTGCGCGAGGAGCGTCAATCAGAGAGTCGGCTCGCGGAATGACCCTCATATCGCTACACCGTCGCCAGGTACTGCCAGAAGAGCGAAACGGCGGCATTGCCATCGCCGGAGGCAGCAGCCACGCCATGCTTGGTGCCGTTTCGCACATCGCCGCCGGCGAATACGCCCGCCACGCTGGTCTCAAGCGGGAACGGGTCCCGCGGCAGCGGCCATGATGCGGGGCGCTTGCCATCTCTCATCAGGTCCAGCCCCGTGAGGATATGCCCGCTTTCCGTCCGCAGCACCGAGTCGCCGAGGAAATCGCTCTGCGGCTTCTGGCCGATGAACACGAATATGGCGTCCGCCTGGAGCGCAGTCGTGCCGCTGCCCCCTTGCTCCTTCACGACCACTTCGCGCACCTTTTCGTCGCCTCGCACCTCAGCGAGCACGGAGCCGCACAGGAGCCGGACCTTCGGGCTGGCCCGGATGGCGACGTCCAGGTATTTTGACCAGGTCGGTGACTCGCCACGGATGAACACCGTCACCTGGCGGGCGTACCTGGTCAGGAACAGGACTCCCTGCGCGGCGGAGTTCGCGCCGCCGATGACGATGACGTCCTTGTCCCGGTAATTGGCAGCTTCGGTATGGGCCGCGCCGTAGTACACGCCGGCCCCGTTCCAACGCTCGACGCCGGGCAGGTCCAAGACGCGGAACGACGCGCCTGTGGCAATCAGCACAAGTTTGGCCGAAAGCTCGGAGCCGTCCGCCAGCTTGACGACCTTGGTGTTGCCCTCGACCCGCAGCCCGGTCGCCGCCTGCGTAGACAGGACCTCTGTGCCGAAGCGGCGCGCCTGCGTGACCGCCCGGCGCGTGAGGTCGCTCCCGGAGATCCCGCTCGGGAACCCCAAAAAGTTCTCGATCTTCGGACTGTTGCCTGCCTGGCCACCCGGCGCGTCGCGCTCGACAAGCAGCACCTTCAGGCCGTCCGCGCTGGCATACACGGCCGCCGAAAGTCCTGCCGGCCCGCTGCCAATGATGATGACGTCGTAGAAAGGTAGCGTGGCACGCGTGCTCAGGCCGGCTTTGGCCGCCACCTGCTGCATGGTCGGCTGGACCAGCACTGCGCCGTCGGGGAAAAACAGCCCTGGCACCTTTGCTTCGCCTCCGGCAGCCGATTCCAACAGCGTCCGCGCCTCCTGGTCGCGCTCGATGTCGAGCCAGCGGTAAGGGATGGAGCTCCGCGCCAGAAAATCTTTGATGGCGTGAGACTCCGCCGACCACATCGCGCCGACCACGCGGATGCCCTCAAACGGCAACCGCACGTTGGCCCGCCACTCTTCGAGCAGACCGTCGAGCACCGGGTAGAGGTGCTCGTCCGGCGGGTCCCAGGGCTTCATCAGGTAATAGTCGAGGCCGACCTTGTTTATCGCGGCGATGGCGGCGTCCGTGTCGGCGTAGGCAGTGAGGAGCACCTTGCGCGCGTCAGGGAACAGCTGGACGGCCTTTTCCAAGAACTCGACGCCGCTCATCCGGGGCATGCGCTGGTCGACGACGAAGAGCGCGACCGTCTCGCCGCGCAGCTTGAGCTGCTGCAGCGCATCGAGGGCGACGGTCCCAGAGTCCGCCTTCAAGATGCGGTAGTCGCGCCCGTATTTCTGGCGCAGGTCGCGCTCAACCGCGTCAAGGACGGACCGGTCGTCGTCAATCGCGATGATGCTCGTCTTTGCCACTTGTTTACCTCAGGCAGGTCATGGGGCAGGCTGGCCCTTGCTCTAAAGGGAAGCGGGGACGCACATCGAGCGGGTACCCTCAGTCGCCGAAACTAATCACGCAGGCGCGCGCGCCTGGCCGGCTGGCTTGCGCGCTAACGGCAGACGCACCCAGAACGTCGTGTCGCCGGGGCCTGACGTGAACCCGATCTTACCGTGGCAGCGCTCGGACGCGATCCTCCGTGCGACGTCCAGCCCCAGGCCGGTGCCCTCCCCTACCCCCTTGGTCGTG
>CAYWBD010000320.1:0-2126 GCA_964456315.1 uncultured Thermoflexus sp. | reverse complement strand
AGCGCGTCATAGTTGGCGTCGAAGTACGCCGACAGCCCCGGCCGGGCGAGGCGCAGGCCAGCGCGCACCTCGCTCGCCATCGCCATCGCACGCTGCGGGTCCAGCCACACGTGCGGGTCCGCCAGCGGAGCGGGCGTTGGGGCCGCCGCGTCTCCGGGGTCGTAGACGCCCGCGCCGCCGGCCTCAACCACCACCTGGTCAGCAGCGCCCGTCGCTGAAAGCGCGCCCGGCACCCATGTCTCAAACCTGCGGTGGGTGTAGATCACGACATCCGCGTCCCTGATCGCACGCACGTCGGACGGCCGCGGCTCGAAATCGTGGGCCTCGACGCCGGGGCTGATGATCGTTGTCAGTCCGATCTCAGCGCCGCCGATGCGACCCGCCAGGAACGTGACCGGGTAGATCGTCGTCACGACCGCCAGCTTCAAGTCTACGGGCGTGGCTGTCGACGGCACAGGCGAAGGCGCGTCCGCACCGCCGCAGGCCGTCACAGTCGCGGCGGCAAGTGCGAGACACGTCAGGGCGAGGCAACTATCCCAAAAGCCCCTCTCCCAGCGGGAGAGTGTTCGGGTGAGGGAGAAGTCTGACCCCAATGATCGGCGGTCAGAAGCTTCCCCGACGCGTATTGGGATAGTCACGAAGCTGCGCAGCAGAATGCCTACTCGTACACCGTCCGGCCGGTCTTGTTCTTCTCGATGTATTTCCAGTCCAGCGGCACCCCCATTCCCGGCCCCTCGGGCACAGCCACATGGCCGTTCTTGTCTATCGCCCGCAGCTCGTCAGAGTAGCCGCCAAGGTACACCGGCGCGTGGAACGGACGCACCCGCGGGTGCACCAGCCCCAGCTCGTAGTAGTTCGAGTTCCGCATCGCCGCCATGCACTGCCTGCGGGACGGCCCTGGCCCGTGCGGCTCTACGTCCAGCCCGAACCCCTCCGCAGCATGGGCGATCTTCATCACACCCGTGACGCCGCCGTCGTAGTCCTGGTCTATGCGCACGAAGTCCGTGCCGTCCGCCACGACAAAGTCCACGTGCGGCTCCAGCCCCCGCAGGTGCTCCAGCTGCAAGATCGGCGTCTTGATCAGCTGCCGCAGCTTCCGGTGCGCGAACGCAGAGATGCCGCCGTCCTTGTAGGCGTCCTCGTACCAGTAGTAGTTGTACTCGTCGCACGCCCGGCCCACTTTGACCGCGTCCGCAAAGGTCTGGATCGCGCAGAACGGGTCCAGCATCAGGTCCATCTTCCCGCCTACCCTCTTGCCGACGGCCTTGACCAGTTCGATGTGTTCCTCGACGGGCGCGTCCTGCCAGGGGTGGATCTTGAACGCCTTGTAGCCGACTTCCAGGCACTCCTCCGCAAAGTCGGCGTACGCCTCAGCGGTGGCCAGACCGTCCTTTTCGCGGTCGCCGCAGTATGTCGAGGCGTAGGCGGGGAACGTCTTCCGGTGCTCGCCCAGCAACTGGTACACAGGCACGTCAAACCACTTCCCCGCCAGGTCCCACAGCGCCATGTCCACCTGCGACATACCCATACGGGCGTGCTGTCGCAGCGCCTGCTTGGCGTCGTTGTAGATCGCCTCCCGGGCCAGCGCGCTCCGGCCCAGGACGGCCTTGATGAACATGGGGATGGCCGAGTACTCCGTGGCGCTGCCGCCCAGGTACTCGCCGGTCACGCCCTGGTCCGTGAACACCCGGATGACGCGCCCCTTCGCCGTCAGCTTGGACCCCTTCTTGTACACGGGGATGTTGATCGTCCCCTCAGCCCCGATGTCCTTGAGGGTGTACTCAAACTCCGTGACATCGACCTTCGTGATGATGGGCGGCTTGCGTGACATGGTGCCTCCTTGTGCCCGACGGTTGCCTAATCCCGAGGCGATTTGTTTCATCCTGACGCCGTTTGATTCATCCTGACGCGGTTTGTTTCGTCTCGACGCCGATTGTTTCATCCTGACGGAAGTCAGGACCTAAGAAATCGAATGCGCCGCTTGAGATCCCCATGCGCCACCCCGCGGCGTGGGCGGCGGCCCAGCATACCGCCCCCAGCCGCATCATGCACAAGCCAGCCTTCTCCGCTGGGACAGGGCGCAGTCCGTTCGTCCTGAGCCTGTCGAAGGACGAACGGACTTGGGA
>CAYWBD010000319.1:0-6079 GCA_964456315.1 uncultured Thermoflexus sp. | reverse complement strand
CTTCCCTGTTCTCCGAGAAACGCCAGCAGTTCGACCTGACCCTGCCGGCGCCGGACGTGTCAGTCACCGTTGACAGGTCCCGGCTTGTGCAGGTCGTCACCAACCTCCTCAGCAACGCCCAGAAATACTCGCCGGAAGGCGCCGGCGTGTCGATGACCGCCAACGTGCGGGGCGACATGGTGCACGTGCACGTTACTGACAGCGGGATCGGCATCTCGGAAGAGGACCAGAAGCAGCTCTTCACGCTCTTCTTCCGCGCCGCCAACACCGAAACACGCAAAGCGCAGGGTTCTGGCCTGGGCCTGGCAATCGTGAAGTCCATCATCGAGCTCCACGGCGGCGGCGTCGCCGTGCGCAGCAGCCCTGGGGCCGGCTCAACCTTCTCGTTCTGGCTGCCCGTGGCCCGTGCGGTTCCAGTCGCCCAGCACGACTGGGCGAGTCCTAGAGGCGACGCAGAGCGCGAGGCCGCCTAGCCAGACCGACCGGGTGGCGGGCGCCGCGGTTCGTTCAGCACGGGCGATACCGGGCCATCCCACTATCGGGCTGTCGTCTGCCGCAGGCCCACGCTTGCAGAGGTGGCCGATGAGCGTCCGACTCGCCTGAGGGCCGGCTCCATAAGGCTAGAACCGGGCCTTACTCCGAAACTCGGTAACGGGGCCATTTCTCAATTTGCGGTCCTACCCGTCCGACCGGCTCAGGGCGGGATGGCTAATGGCGATATCCCAAACCGGGTCCCTGGCATTCCTGCGGCATCGGAAGAGGTTCCAAACAGTTTGGGATGACAGCCGAAGGCGCCTCCCGACCCGCGCACAGAGGCTGCTGGGATAGTTGCGAAGGACGAACGGCAGCTCCGGGCAAGGCGGCCTTTGAACCCGGCGCCGCAGGTCAGGCCGAAAGGGCAGGAGCGGCGGCGGGCAGGCCTCGGCCGCGCGGACCGGGCGGCACGGCCCGTGCCCTTCAGGCGCGAAGCGGCGCAACCCTGAGACTCACAAGGTTGCGCCACCGATAGTAGCTGAGGGTGCTGAGCGCTCCACGGCGCTCGCAGAAAGCCGAGGGTCCAGCCATTGCCGGGGCATCACGCCTGCCACTCGCCGCGCGCCGGTCTGGAGCAACCGATAGTCGTTACGGCACGGCTGGCACTGCGCCGCAGGCCGTGTAGACCCCGATGTCCGATGCGGACATGTGCACATTTATGGCGCGCTCCGCACCGAATATCTCACGGACCGGCTTGTCGAACGTCGTCCGCGACTCGCCGTTCACGACATCTTGGAGCACACTGACTACGGGGCCCATCTTGTCTGAGCAATCACCTGAGTGGATGTGGATGGGCTGGGCCTGGGGCTGGGCCGGCCGGACCGAGACGTTGACCTCCGTCTTTTCGCCTACCGACCGCACCTCGGCTGTCCCTGTCTGGTACTGCCCTGTCGGCGCCTGCATGTAGATGCTGACCTGCATGGAGCCATCGGGCAACGTCGCGACCGAGGGCGTCGGCGTCGCCAGGCGGACATCGCCGGCCACCGGCGCCGGGGAATTCACCTTGCCACCGTCGGTGGTCCCGCTGCCAGCGGCCGTGCCGCAGGCCATGACTGCTGCGCTTGCCGCGATCAGCCCGGTCAGCAACCAGGCTCTGTGCTTGGCCATGATTGGTCCTCTGCTATGGAGGGCACATCGGTCCGACCGGACCTCTGCGCTCCCGTCCACTCTCAGGCTCCCGTGCGAGACTGGCTTGCTCCGACATCGTCTCTGGCTAATAACCTAGGCTAGGGACGGAGTCGGAGGATGCGGGCAGCCCGCAACGACCGTGGGTGAAGGCACCGGCCGGCCGCCACGCCAGGCCGCCGGGCCGGGGCGGACTAGCGGCTTGTGCCGCCCGCCGCCAGCCCAAACGCCTCTCGAAAGCCTGCGACGCAGCCCTCAAGCGTCCGGTCGTCGACGCAGTATGAAATGCGGAAATAGCCCGGCGTGCCGAATCCCACCCCCGGCACAGTCAAGACCAGCTTTGACTGGAGCAGCCTGACAAACGCCACGTCGTCTGCGATGGGGGACTTCGGGAACATATAAAAGGCGCCCTTTGGCTCGATGCACTCGTAGCCGATGCGCGTCAACGCCCCGTAGAGGAAATCGCGCTTGCGCCGGTACTGGCCGACGTCGATGCTCGCGCCCTGCACCCTGGCAACGATGCGCTGCATGATCGCAGGCGCGTTCACGAAGCCCAGCGTCCGGTTAGCAAAGACTGCCGCATCCACGAACTCACCCTTGCCGGGACAAGCGGGGCTGATCGCGATGTACCCGATGCGCTCTCCCGCCAGGCCGAGGTCCTTCGAATATGACGTTGCCACCAACGACCGCGGGTAGTGGGCGAATATGAACGGGTACGGCTCGCCGGTGAACATCAGCTTCCGGTACGGCTCGTCCGCGATCAGGTAGATCTCAGTGCCAAAGCGTCGCTCTGCGGCCTGCAACGCAGCCCCGATCGCCTCGATGGAGCTTGCCGGGTAGATGACACCGGTCGGGTTGTTCGGGGAGTTTATGATCACGGCCCGGGTCCGCGCCGAGAGCGCTTCGTTCAGAGCGGCAATGTCTGGCAGGAAACTCGGCCCGGTCGGTGCGACCTTTGGGACGCCACCCTGGTGCTGGATGTAGAAGACATACTCCGCGAAATATGGCGATAGGATAACGACCTCGTCACCGGCATCCAGTAGCGCCCGCAGCGTTACGTTCAGCGCGCCGGCCGCGCCACACGTCATCAGCACCTCTGCCGCTGTGAACTGGGCGCCGGACTCCGACGCCAGCGTCCGCGCCACGGCGGCGCGTGTTTCGGGGAGGCCGGCGTTAGGCATGTACCTGTGCGTCCCCGGCGTCTCGTCGCGGGCCAGACGGAGCAGCTCTGTCCGGAACTCCGCTGGCGGCTCCAAGATGGGGTTGCCGAGCGAGAGGTCGAACACCTTGTCGGCGCCGTGCTGACGTCTGAGCTCAGCCCCCTCCTCGAACATGCGGCGTATCCACGAGCTCTCCTTCATCTGCTCGCGGATCCTTTTCGAGATAGCCATGCCGTCCTCACGCTCCCGTTGTTGCACCTGCCATGAAGGCGGTCAATTATAGGTGCGACGCTGGCGCACTCCCTGCAAAACCCCCTCTAACAGGGCCGCTGGAAAGGCAGGACCAATCATTGACCAGCTCGACCGACGCCTACTCGCCTGGAGAGATCGCCACCCGTGTGCAGGCGCTGGGAGTGGCCAAGGCCCGGGCAGACTCGCTCAGCGTCCTGGTGCTCGCGGTCCTGGCAGGCGCGTTCATTTCGTTGGGCGCACTGTTCTTCACCGCGGTCGTGACCGGCGGGACGCTGGGCTACGGGGTCAACCGGCTGATCGGTGGCGTGGCGTTCAGCGCGGGGCTGCTGCTTGTGCTTGTGGGAGGCGGTGAGCTGTTCACTGGCAACAACCTTGTGGCGATGGCGTGGGCATCGAGGCTCATCACCACGAAGGAGCTGCTGCGCAACTGGGCACTGGTCTATGCAGGCAACGTAATCGGGGCCCTCGGGACTGTGATGCTCGTGTGGGTCGGGCACGTAGACCGGTTCGGGCAGGGCGCGGTCGGCGACACCGCCCTGGGCATCGGTCTGGCGAAGTCAGACCTGAGCGTCGTCCGCGCCCTGGCGCTGGGCGTCCTGTGCAACGCTCTGGTGTGTATGGCGGTGTGGCTGGCGATGGGCGGCCGGTCCGTCGCCGACCGCGCGGTTGCGACGGTGTTCCCGATAGCGGCCTTCGTGGCGATCGGGTTTGAGCACTCCATCGCCAACTGGTTCTTCCTGCCGTACGCCATCGCCCTTGATGGGTTTGCTGACGGACGGCTGATCGCCGGCGCGGCCACAAACCTGGCGGTGGTCACGGTCGGGAACATCATCGGAGGCAGCCTGCTGGTCGCCGGCGTCTACTGGGTCGCCTACCTCAGGAGAGGGGCCAATCCCATCTCGCCGGGATAACCGTCACTGTCCCTCCCCCTTTTTCCCGGTGGCAGGCGCGAACAGTCTCCTGAACAGCCGGCCCAGCAGCGGCGCACCGGCGTCCGGCACGTACACGACCCACGTCCCGGCCAGCCGGTCGTGCAGCCCACGTCGCTCGCGGTCGAACGCGATCCAGAACACACCGAGGCCGATCAGGCCGTATGACAGCACTTTCCAGGCGACCTCGCGTGGTATCGCGGCCGCAACCCCGGGCGTCCGGCCGTCCTGATCGACAACGACGATGCCTGCGACCCACTTGCCAAGGGTCCTCCCCCAGATCCCCGTCGGCAGCACGAAGTACGCCAGGAACACGAAGATGTCCTGAGGCGCAGCGTCACTGCTGAAAAGCGCGCCCCGCGTGATGCGGCTCAGAGCTAGAACCAGGACGACGATGACTGACGCGTCGATGGTCCAGGCGTACAGGCGCGTAATCCGGGACGCAGGGTTGCGTGGGTAGGTCCGCGGGGAGCTGGCGGCGGACGTCCCGGGGGTGCGGCTTGCCGGAGCAGCCGGGGCATGCTTACCGCCGACGTCCAGCCCGTCGGACCGGCCACTGCCCGCGGCCTGCGCGTCGTCGGCTCTTTTCCTGCGTTTGGTCCCCTTCGATGGCATAGCGTCCGATAATACCGCGCGCGTGTAGCGATTTGACCTCGCAGCGCCTGAACTCTACGATGCCGCCTGCGGCGCGAACTGGCGCAGCCAGCCGACGCCGCCCGCGGTTACGGGGAATCACAGTGCCGGGACGTGTGGCAAACAAGGTCGCCCTCATAACTGGCGCCGGCTCTGGCATCGGCGCGGCGTGCGCGGTCCTGTTCGCAAGCGAAGGCGCCAAAATAGCCGCAGCAGACGTGGACATGGACACCGCCACGTCGGTGGCGCGAAAGGTGCAAACCAACGGCGGCGAGGCGTTCGCGGTCGCAGGCAACGTGGCGAGCCGCGCAGACGCCGAACGCCTCGTGGCAGACACTGTGCGCCACTACGGCCGCGTCGACATTGTCATCAACAGCGCCGGAGTTGCGCCCAGGAACGCGCCCCCGGACTGGGACTTCGAACGCGTGTGGGACTGGGTGATGGGCGTGAATATGAAGGGCACGTTCCTCGTGTCGAAGTACGCCGCGGAGCGCATGGTGGGGCAGGGCGGAGGCGCGATCGTGAACCTGTCGTCCATCTACGGGGTCGTTGGGAGGCCCGCTGAGATCGGGAACGGGCTCGACGCCTACGTCCACAGCAAAGGCGGCGTCGTGCAACTTACCCGCGACATGGCGGTCCACTTCGCCAGGAAGGGCGTGCGTGTCAACGCGCTCTGCCCAGGGTTTACGTATACCGCGCTGACCAGGCGGCTAACGGACGACCCGGAGCGGCTGAAGTTCCTGGAAGAAAAGCACCCCATGGGGCGGCTGGGGCAGCCCGACGAAATCGCCCGCGCCGCGCTCTTCCTGGCATCTGACGATGCGTCGTATGTCACGGGCGCCTGCCTGCCCGTCGACGGAGGCTACACTGCCCAATGATGGTCCTGGATCGCATTTCAGTCCGGAAGGCGGCGGCCGCACACCCGCGCGCCGCGCTGGCATCTGGCCTGCTGATGACCGGCGTCGGCTGGGCCCTCATGTGGGGGCCGGAGTGGCGGCTCAACCCGCTCTCGTTCACGCTGCTGTGGACCGGCGCGGCGCTGACTATGTGGTCCCTATCAAAGACAGGCTATCCGGGGGTCAGGCGCCACCTGTTCCTGGCGGCGGTTTCGATGCCCGTGTGGTGGTGGTTCGAGGTCGTCAATGGCCGCGTCAGCAACTGGCGCTACGAGTACGATTTCGAATACACCCGGCTGCAGTGGGCGGTACTGTCCTCGCTGGCGTTTTCGACCGTGATCCCGGCCATCGTCTCGGCGCTGGCGCTGGTGGGCACAGTGGTCCGTAACGAAGTTGTTTCTGCTCCCGATGGCAGGCGCAAGCGGTTCGCCAGGCGGGAGCTGGGCGCAGCGGCTCTGTTCCAGGTCGCGGTATTCGCGTTCCCAAACCAGCTCTACCCGCTGGTCTGGGTTGCGCCGTTCCTGGCGGTTGATGGCGTGGTCGGCTATCT
>CAYWBD010000318.1:0-4479 GCA_964456315.1 uncultured Thermoflexus sp. | reverse complement strand
CCACCTTGGCGGCCTGCAGGCGGTCATTGAGCGGTACAACGTCGGCATCCTCGCCGAAGGGCAGCACGGTCCGGGGTCCAGCACGCAGGCGTACCAGTCGTGGGACGCCCGCGCCGCGCAGCACCCTCGACGGGTGACCCTTGCGGGCGGCGAGACGATTGGGCTTGACGACGGGGTGAGCCTGCAGGTCCTCTCGGCTGGCCCGGCTTACCAGGGCGCGGAGGATAACGACAGCTCGGTCGTAGGGCGGCTTGTGTACGGCAATATTTCGTTGCTACTGACTGGTGACATGGAGGCTGCCGCGGAACGAGCCCTTTTGGACAACGGACACGACCTCCGGGCGACGGTCCTGCAAGCCCCGCACCATGGCAGCAAGTCGTCATCTTCCGAGGACTTCTTGAGGGCCGTGTCACCAGCCGCCATCGTCGTGTCGGCCGGAAACCGCAACCAGTACGGTCACCCCGCCGAGGAGGCCCTGGCGCGCCTGAGGGCTGTGCTGAACGGCCAACAGGTGTTCGTGACGAAGGCCCGGGGCGACGTGACTGTGGTCTCAGATGGCCACCGCGTCTGGGTCGAAACGGCACGCTGACTCGCCCCAGACGCTGTCGGCCGCCGCGGCGGTCCATGGGAACAAATTGCCACTGCGTGGCGTCTTGTGTAATAAGGCCGCCCGGCGCGGTGCGGACGCCGTCAGGACAGGTAACGCAACCGTAACCCGCCCTTGACTACCGTCATTGCCGAACGGGTGAGCCTTTCTGGCGCTACCTCCCCTGGCCCGGGTGCGCCCTGTGAAAGGGTTGTGTTCACATGCGAGCCACAGTTTTGTCTATGGGCCGCGACCAGCGTCGCTTGAAACCCCTGGCGCTGCTGCTGTTCATGCTGATGGCGTCGCTGCTGGTGGCATGTACATCGGCGTCCGCGTCCTCGTGGGGACCAGCTGAAAAAGACCCAAGTCTGTCACCGGCCGCGCCCGGCGATGGCTCCGTGGAGCCGGACGGCGCGGTCACAGTCGCATTTCCGCAAGTTGATGGCGCAGGCGCAGGCGGCCCGCAGCTCAAAGTCGCCCGCAATCAGACGTACCAGTGGGCCGGCATCGTCGTGATCGACAATGTCGAGGGGCGCCACTACGTGTTGAAGCGCGAGTGCGACGTCTGGGTGCTCCTGCCGCAGACATCTGAGCACAAGGCGAAGCTTGAGAAGCTCCTGAAGTCGAAGGCGGTCATCTGGGGCCGCGTCCAGGACGGGCCTTCGGTGTTCATGCGGAACGCCATCGAAGTCGAGTCCATCTTCGGGCCAGGCGACCCGATGCCGCAGACCCTGGTCGCGGTCCCCGAATACCCGTGCCCTACGAGGCCTCAGCCGAAGCCGATGCCCAGCCCGGCCGTCATGCTGGAGAAAAACGAAGTTGCGGTCAGGGGGACTCTGGTCTGGGAGAACTTCCAGCCCTATCTCCAGACGCCTTCCGGCAAAATCGCGCTGAGCCTCCCGGCGATGCCGCAGCTCGCTGATGCCCCAGCCGGAGCAGCGCTCGACGCCGAGCGTGCGGCGCAGGCCCTTATGCCTCAGCTCGAGGTCGGCGCCGTGGGCCGGTGGTCGTTCACCGACCGTGGCCTCACGCTCGCAGCCCGGGTCGTGCGCGGCTGGCCGTTCCGAGTGGTCGTCCAAGTCGCCTGCGACCCCGCCATTCAGGCCCGAGAGGACCGGAGCATTGCCCTGGAGCCCGGTGAAATGGCGGCGAGAGGCCAGCTGGTGCGGGAGGCCGGCAGGTTCTTCCTAAAGACAGATAACGGTCAGATTTTCCTCACGCTGCCAGACCGCGCGGTCGCGGAGGCCGAGGAGATGCTGAGGCTGCCCGAGGTCGCGGTGGCGGGCAAGTGGAACGCAGAGGGCCGCCAGCTGTCCGTCAAGGTGCGGGTCATCTTCAGGACCAACGTGCCCTGCCCACAGCCCTTCCAGCCCATCCTGCCCGGCGAGATCGCCGCGTTGGGCACGCTTGTCTGGGAGTACGGTCGGGCGTACCTCGACACGCCATCGGGCAAGATCGCCTTGCTGATACCGGTCACTGCGTCGGACGCCGCGCCCCAGACCGGTGTGCCCGGCGGGCTGCTCTCCCCGGAGGCGCTGAGGAACACAGCAGACAGCGCAGCGCCGTCCACGACCGCGCCGTTGCGGCTGCAGATCGTCGCGGTGGGGAAGTGGGCCGTACAGAGCGGCCAGCTCACGATTACGGTCCGATACGCAGTGCCGTGGCCGTCGAGCATCCCGTGGCTGGACAAGCTGCCTCTGCCCAGGCCGCTGGCCGCGGAGACCGCGTCGGGCCGGCTAGAGGTCGCGCCGCCAATCGGCGCAATCGCAATTGGGACGACGACCAGGTAGGCCTACGCCCATCCGGAACGCGAACGCCCCCGCCTCGAATGGAGAGGCGGGGCCCGCCCCCGCGCTGTTTACCCAGCACCCGCGGCCCACCTGCGCCTGGTACCGGGCCTTACCACAAGGCCGCCTCCTTACCAGGCAGTCCGTGCAATTGCCTACCGGCAGGGGGGGACTCTCCGGTGCGGGGGATGGTCGCTGTCCCCCCATACTGGGTGAGTGATGGCCGGGGGCCCGGTGCTGACCGCGGTGGCGAATTGCAGTGGTTGGGACTCCGGCTTGAGGGTCGCGGTGGTCGCAGCACGGCCAAGGGGAGCCGACCTCACACACACCACATCCAGGTGAATGCCGCTGGCCGGGCAGTTCCTGCGCCAGCATCGGTTGACCGGTCGGGCAAGGGGGATCGATGGGCGCAGAGCATGTCAACTCATTCCTGATCGCGGCGCAGAGGACGTGGCTGAAGGCGCTCGGCAGCCCGATGCGGCTGTGGAAGACCGGCGAGGAGACCCTGACGCAGACGCCCTCGGAGCTCACGGTGGTGGTCGAGGTGGTGGGCACGGTCCAGGGCACGGTGCTCTATAGCATTGACGGGCCGGCGATGCGCGCAATCGTCCGGAAGATGATGGACAACCGCACGCTGAGCTCTGACCTGAGCTTCGGGCACATGAAGCCAGAGGACGTTGCCGAAGGGGCGTTCCTCCAGCTCTCTCAGATGATTTCGACTGAGGCGGTGACCAGGTTGCGCAAGACCGGCTTGACATGCATGGTGTCGAGTGCCCGGCTTCTCAAGCCCAAGGGCACAAGCCTGGGGACAGCCGGCGGTGAACAGCTCCAGGTGGCGTTCCGTAGCCCAGTTGGGAACCTGAAGATCCGCATCCACCAGGACCTGGTCCGGGCAGGAGTCGCCAAGGCGGCGTGAGCCGCGTGCGGCTTGAGGATGGCCGCGGCCGACTCAGAGCCCCCACGGCTGACCTCAGGCTACTCCCTCACCCAGACCCTCTCCCGCTGGGAGAGGGATCTTGGGACGGTCGGTCGGGCACCCGTCGTTCAGACCCCCAGAAGGGCCCGCAGGTCGGAGAGCACCCGGTCCCTGATCGCGGGGCTTGGCGCTTCGGCGTACAGCCGCACGAGCGGCTCCGTGCCCGAAAGTCTTGCCACGCCCCAGGCGCCGCCCGCAAGGTCGTACCGTACCCCGTCACGCCGGTCGGCTGATGCGACTCGCAGCCCTCCAAGCCGGGCAGGTGATGCACCGGACATCTTGGCTGCCACGGCGGCGCGCCTCGCCTGCGCAAACTTGAGGTCCAGCCGTTTGAACGTGTGCGGCCCGGTGATGGCGTGCAGTTCTTCGAGCAGCTCAGAAGGCTTCTTGGCGGACATTACGACTGCCTCGATGAACAGCAGGCCGCTGAGAGCGCCGTCTCGCTCGGGGACGTGGCCCCGGAACGCGTAGCCGCCGCTCTCCTCGCCTCCAAGAGCGCAGTTGGCCTTGATCATGGCCGGCCCGACGTACTTGAAGCCTACTTGCGTGCGCTCGACATTGCGTGAGTACTTCCCGGCGAGCTTGTCGAGCATCGAGCTCTGAGTGATAGTGCAAGCCACGCCGCCCGGCTCCCGCCGCCTCGACCAGAGGTGGTGGGTGAGCAGCGAGAAGACCTCCAGAGTCGAGAAGTAGACGCCCTGCTCGCTGACGATCCCAACGCGGTCGGCGTCTCCGTCCAAGGCGATCCCGATGTCCGCTCCGAGGTCCACCACAGCCTCTCTCAACTTGCGGAGGTTGTGCTCGACAGGTTCGGGCTGCTGCATCCCCGGGAATGCCGGGTTGGGCTCCCCGTTGATTTCGGTGAGTTCAAGCCGCCGCCCGCGGAGGAGTTTCGGCAGGACGCCGCCGCCTGCGCCGTACATGGCGTCGGTGACGACTTTGAGCGGCGCTGAGCGGAGACGCTCAACATCGACAACTCGCCGGAGCTGTTCCAGGTAAAGGGTTGTTGGGTTGACCCGGACGACTCTTGCCCGGGTCGCCTTCGCCCGGCTGGCCTGTCCGGCGAGGACCTTATGTACCTCTGCTTCTATTTCCGCCACCATTTCCGGAGGGGCGCTGCCGCCTGCGGG
>CAYWBD010000317.1:0-3016 GCA_964456315.1 uncultured Thermoflexus sp. | reverse complement strand
GATGTCCCGCAGGGCCGAGGGACCTGGGGTGGGGCCTGTTAAACTGCGGACTCCGCCCCCCAAGGTTCCTGGCCGTTCGGGCTCGGAATGACGGTCACACCGTCAGGATGTAGACAGAGCCTCCACATGCCTGACTTCCGGGACCACATCAAGGACGTCCTGAACGCTCGGATCGCCGCGGGAGGGATGAGCGCCGCCGCGGTGCGGGTGTTGCGCGATGGCAAGCTCCTTTTTGAATGGGCCGGCGGCACGCGCCAATTCGACGCCCGCGGCGGCGAAGTCACGACCGAGAGCGTTTTCCTGATCGCCTCCATCACAAAGCCAATGGTCACCTCGGTGGTGGCGAAGCTGCTCGAAAGTGGGAAGATCGACCTGGACACGCCCGTTGCGGCGCACGTGCCTGAGTTTGCCGCGAACGGCAAGCATGGCGTCACTCTGCGGCACTGCTTCACGCACACGAGCGGCCTGACCGATATGGTCCCGGGAGACGTTGACCTCCGGAAGGCGAATGCGCCGCTTTCCGTCTATGTCCAGGCGGCGTGCGGTTCCTGGCTGCTGTTTGCGCCCGGCACAGACGTCCGCTACCAGAGCTCAGGGGTCCTGATGCTCTCCGAGATCGCAGAGCGGGTAACGGGCCGGCAGATGCGTGACCTGCTCGAAGAGTGGGTGTTCGCACCGGCTGGGATGGGGTCTACCCGGCTCGGCTGGCGTTCCGACTTTGCGTCGCGCAACGTGGCGGCGAAAATCGTCCACGGGCCGGGCAGCGACGAGTGGAACCACAACTCTGGCTACTGGCGCGACATCGGCGCTCCCTGGGGCGGCGTGCACTCCACTGCCGGAGAAGTCGCTCAGTTCATTCAGGTGATGCTGGACGCTGGCATGTCGCATTCCGGGCAGCGCATCTTCGGCACCGGGACCGTACGCGTCATGCTGGCCGACCACACCGCGGCCGCGCCTGGGCTCCCGCGCCCGGCGCGCCTGCGTGAGGGCTGGGGCCTCGGCTGGCGCCTGGTCCGGCAGGGCGCCGCGGGGTGGTTCGGGTCCGCCGCGCCAGCGGGTGCGTTTGGGCACGGCGGTGCGACCGGCACGGTCGCGTGGGCCGACCCGAGGTCGAAGGTGGTCTTCGTGCTGCTCACGAACGGGACGCTTGACGACGAAGGCACGGCAATCGCGGCGTGCAGCAACGTCGCCGCGACCGCGCTTTGCGGCTAGGCGTGCCGGCCCGGTTCACGATCGAACTGGCGTCTCCCGCCGACGCCGACGCGGCGGCGGCGCTACACCACCTCAGCCACACGCAGTCGTTTGCCGCTTTCGCATCGCCTGAGTGGGTGGCGAGCCGCCGGGCAGAGGACTATCGCTCGCAGTGGCGGGCAGCCCTCGGAGCCACGGACCCCAAATCCGGCGCCTGGGTGGCCCGGGCTGAGGGCCAGGTGGTCGGTGTGGTCCGGGTCACCCCGATGGCAGAGTCCGGGCTGGCGCAGCTCATCAGCATGCACGTGCATCCCGACTTCCAGGGCCGCGGGATTGGAAGGGCGCTAATGCAGTCGGCAGAGGACTTCATAAAGGAGCGCGGCTACCAGCGGGCGATTCTGGGCGTGATTCAGGCAAACAACCGGGCCCTTAGGCTCTACGAGAGCTCTGGGTGGGCCATCCTGGAGGAACACCCCACCGGCGTCGAGGGCATGCCCGTCGCCATCTACGGCAAGCGGTTCGACTGACCGTCCCTGGCCGGGAGGAGGTGGTCTTGCTCTTGACCCGCGGGGAGGCCTGGAGGCGGGGGCGGCCCGCACGCCTTCGACGCAGACGGAAACGCGTCAAGCGCGCCTGCGGTTCACGAACTTTTGGGTAGCCTGCCCTGAGCGCGGCCGGAGGGTGAACCGTTCTTACGAGAAGAACGTGACGATGGGCGTGACCAAGGCGAGCTATCACATCGGGAACCCTTCGACAGGCTCAGGATAGGCCCGGCTTGTTGCGGCGAAAGAGGGGACGTGGCTGGTCTACGAGCACCTCGACCACTTGGGCAGCCCGGTGGTGCGCACCAACACCGACGCCACGGCCGGGACCCGGTCATTCAGCCCCTTCGGCGGGACGAGCGCGGGGCCGCAGGGCTTCTGCCGCGGCGACATATCTTTCACCGGGCTGCGCTTCGACCGGGCGACCACGCTGCACTACTCCAACGCCCGCTACGTAGCCTGTCCTGAGCGGAGCCGAAGGGACGCTTCGCTGGGCCGATTCATCTCCCCGGACAGCCTTGTCCCGGATCGCTCGACCCCCGCTCGTACAGAGGCTCCACGAAGTGGAGATCCACCGCTACGCCTATGTCCTCAACAACCCCGTCAAGTACACCGACCCCAGCGGGCACTGCTGGGGGCGAATGAGGGCAAACAGTAGTCCCCCGCGGATGGCCGGATCAGGAACACGCAGGCGACGTTTAGGACGGCGGACCGAAAGTTGGACATTGCGGTCCGCTAGACGACTGACTCGTCAGTGAATACGGACGCCACGCCTTGCATCGACGCCGCGCCGGCCGCACCCGATGTGTGCCGTGGTCGCAGAGCTTCAATCCAGGACAGGCTTATCCTGGGCTCAATCCCAAATCCTGGAAATCAGATTGGTGCCGAGGGAGGGAGTCGAACCCACACGAGGTTGCCCTCATCGGTTTTTGAGACCGACGCGTCTGCCATTCCGCCACCCCGGCACGGTCTGATCGTAGCACCGTCGACCCGGTTCCCATTAAACGAGTGACCCGTAGCCGCCTGCCGACACTCGCTGACGTCCCCGGCGCCGCAGGTACTCGTTGACGCCCGTGTCGCCGCCGTTGCTCGCGCTGATGCCCGAGTCGCGGCCAACCGACACTCGCTACTGCCTACCGCGCCGCCAGCCGACACTCGCCGATGTCCCCGTGTCCCGCCGTTGCTCGCTGATGCCGCCGGTGGCACCTGCCGACAGTTGCACGTCTCCGCGGCCTGCCGACACTCCCTGCTACCCCCGACGCCTGCTGACGCTCGCTGACGCC
>CAYWBD010000316.1:0-15081 GCA_964456315.1 uncultured Thermoflexus sp. | reverse complement strand
CTGCTTCAGGCTCGCGGCGATCTCAAGCGCGCGTGCCGGGTCTGCCGCTGGGATAGTCCCTTTCGGCACGCCGCGCATGATGTCGGCGACTCCGAACGCGACGAGGTCGCTGGGCATCTTTTCGTAGCGGGGGATAAGGTGCGCGTGCATATGCGGCGTGCTTTCCCCAAAGGCCACCACGTAGACGCGCAGCGCGCCTGTGGCCTGCTCGATGGCCCGGCAGACGTGCCGGAGCACCGGGCCGAACTTCGCGGCTTCAGCGTCGTTGAAGTGCGCCGGGCCCTGGACGTGGCGCTGCGTGTGGAACACCATCCAGCCGGCCAGCGGGTAGGGCGGCCCGGTGTGGCGCAGGAGCCACAGGTCGTTCTCCCAGATGACGCCGCCGGGGATGTCCACCTCTCCGGCGTTCTGACGGCACACGCCGCACTGGGCCGCATAAGACGGGTGTTTCATCGAGACCTCACAGTCCTGGTCCGCTGCTGGGCGGACAGGCGCCGGTCAAATGGGCAGGCGCGGGAGCGCATGTTACAGTGCCGCCGGGTCCTGCCTATGCTCCGGGGTCGGGCGGTGAGACTCCGCACCGCCGCTGCGCTACACTCGCGGCCGCCGCGGCAGGCCGGCACCACTGGCGGGTACGCCGCTAAGAAGCCCGCCCAGACCGGCTGTCGGCACACCACATCTCCCAGCGCCACCGCCGCGCGAGGCCCGCTCCCATGCCATTCGCATTCATCGATGACTTCAGGCCAGCCATCGTCTCGGGCGACAAGGTCGTGGACGTTACAGACGTGCTGAAGTCCATCCCGCACACCAGCCCGCAGGGCCTGCTGGTCGGGCTGTTGGAGCGCTTCGATGAATACAAGCCTAAGCTGCAGGCCGCTGCCGCGGCCAGCAAGGGCGTCCCTCTAGACAGGGTGCGGTTCCGGCCGCCTGTCCCGCAGCCGGGCAAGATCGTCTGCATGGCCGGGAACTACATGGAGTCCGGCACGATCCCGGCGCCGTACGACGTTGACGCTTTCTTGAAGTCGCCTGCCTCGATCATCGGCGACGGCGATACCGTCGTGCTCCCGGACGCCCCGGCCACGGTGTTCCAGCACGAGTCTGAGCTGGGCGTGGTCATCGGCAAGACGGCGTCGAGGGTCAAGGCCGCGAACGCGCTGGCGCACGTCTTCGGCTACGTCAACTTCATCGACGTCTCGGCCCGCGGCATCAACCCGAACGGCCGCAACAGCTTCTGGTGGCAGAAGTCCTGGGACACCTTCGGGCCCATCGGGCCCTGGATCCTCAACAAAGACGCAGTCCCAGACCCGCAGAAGCTACACATAAAGCTCTGGAACAACGGCGACCTGCGCCAGGACTTCCCGACGTCTGACATGGCGCGCAGCGTCGCCCAGGTGATCGAGCTCCTCTCGAACGAGGTGACGCTGCAGCCAGGCGACGTGATCGCCACGGGGACCAACCACCTTGGGCTCGGGCCGCTGCAGGACGGCGAGAAGGTGGAGATGGAGATCACCGGCCTGGGCCGCCTGCACGTGAAGGTCCGCGACGACAAGAAGCGCACCTGGCGCAGGGAGACTGTCGCCCAGCAGAAGGCGCGGGAGGCCGCGGAAGCCGCCGGGAAGGTCAAGACGGCGTAGCGGCTGTCCGGCGCTGTTGGCGGCCCCACGCCGGGCCGGTCGTCCCGAGGCCCGTTGGAGCCTAGTGTCCCATCTCCGATGCGGAGCTCCTAATCGACCCCTCACCCTGACCCTCTCCCGCAAGGGGAGAGGGAATGAATGAAGGACTTGGCTCAGGACTTCGGAGTCAGGACACTTGGGACCTGGGGTGGCGACTTCTCGGAGGCGTCGACACCACCCCAGATTCCTCGCCCTGCGGGCTCGGAATGACGGTCAACGCGAGCCGCTCCCCCTCCCGGGCGGGGAGAAGGAGCGGCAAGGCGCTTCGGCGGCTACAGTTCCGAAAGCGCAGCCCTCAGCCGCGTCGCTGCGTCCGCCGCTGCGCCCAGGTCGGACGAGTCCGCTGCCACGCGGAGCTCTGCAAGTAGGGCGTTGATGCCTGATCCGTCCGTGCTACTGAACGTGTGGCCGACTCGGTCCCTGATCACTTCCATGATGACCACGTCGCTCGTTACGCCGGCCGCGTCGCCCGCCGCAGCGTCGAGGGTGAGCTGGGCGGCCCAGAGGGCCAGCCGGTCCAGGTCGATTTCAGCTGGCGTCCGGTGACGCAGCGCCAGGTCAAGGCCGGTCTGGGCGACATCAAGCGCCGCCTGACGGGCGGCCTGTGCGTCGCGGGCGTTCACCGCGCTCGTCAGGACCAGCAGGGCCGCCTTCATCTCCAGTTCAAGCAGCGGGGGTGTCCCGGCCTCCCGGAGCGATTTCCAGGCCGTGGATACACTCGCCAGGGCAGGGCCGGCCAAGCCCCATTCGCCTGTCCCGGCCGCGCCGAAGAGCTGGCTGGCGCCCTCGACGAGTGCGCTGACAGCGGCCGGCTCGGGCCCTGATAGGGCGTCGGTTGGCACGGCCAGGGCGACGGCCTCTATGTCCGCGCCCGAGCCTGTCAGGAACTCTCCGTAACCTGGCGCGAACACCTTCTCTTCTGTGCTGCCGTCCATGTGGACCTCACCGACCACCACTGCGCCGCTGATGGGTCCGCGCGGGCCCGCGTATGTCGCTCCAATTGACTTCACCACGACCTCTTCAAAGACAAGTCCTGGGATGTTCTCGGGCCGGTAGACGCCACCGACACTCGGAGCCGCGGGCATGATCATGGCCGCCGGGCCGTCCCTGCCAGCCAGCCAGGTGCCATGGGTGTCTGCGACGACGCCGTCCTCGTAGTTGAACACGTCCTCACCGAAGTACCAGACCGAGCCGTCGTCGGCCTGCGCGTAGAAATCGAGGGCCAGTTCGTGGACCCGCCGGTCAAGGTACGCCGCGTACTGGACGACAACGGTCTCGACAGCCTGCCCGTCCAGGGTGATGCGCTTGGACCCGGGCAGGAGCGTGTACTCGACGCGGAACGGTTCGCCGCCCACCTTGCCGAGCAGGATGGTCTGGGTCACCGTACCGGCAGGGAACAGCGGGTTGGTGAATGTGAGCGGGTGCGAGAACGCCGGGCGGGCGAGGTCAACGCGCGCGCTGTCAGGGGCGCAGCCTTTGCCATCGTCGGTGCCGCAGACCGACCCGGTCGTCTGCAACGCCGCCGAC
This sequence comes from uncultured Thermoflexus sp., assembly GCA_964456315.1. GTDB lineage: Bacteria > Chloroflexota > Dehalococcoidia > Lucifugimonadales > Lucifugimonadaceae > SHXW01. Next base: position 11,881 of record CAYWBD010000316.1, on the reverse strand, counting down.
GCCTGAGCAGCGGGCACGGCGGTTGCGGGCGCTGGCTTTTCAGCGCCGCAGGCGGCGATCGCCAGCGCGGCGGCGATGGTCAGTGCGGCCAGTATGGGTTTGTACGTTGACACGGAGTGCGTTCCTTCCTCGAATATTGGGTGAACTGGGGGTTAGTCCCGCGCCTCTTGCCCCTGGCTGATCACGCGGAGGTCGGCGTCGAGGGCGACTTCGACTACGGTGCCGTCCGGACGGGACACTTCAACTTCCCAGACGGAGCCATTCTCGCCCTCTTGCTCGACTTCAACGACCTGGCCGCCCCCGGCCGCCGCGATGGCCGCAGCCTCAACGTCTGCCCGCTGCGACGGCGAGCCGGCCTGCGCCGACCGCGTGCCGAAGAAGACAACACCGGCCACCGTGGCCAGAGCCGCCAGCGCGAGTGCGCCGCCTATCAGTTGGGGTCGTGCCAGCTTGATTCGAGACATCGGTAGCTCCTCAAGTGCGACTGGTGGGTGTCAAGTCCGCTCGGGCAATCTTCTGTGCTTGCGGCTGAACACCCGCTGAAAGGTCTTGGACTGCTCGCCGCCGCCGCCGTGCAGGGGTAGTCCGTCGCGGCGTGTGGCCAGACTGGTCGCGGGCGCGTTCAGCCGTCATTCAGCCCCTCGCAGCTAGACTGGCAGGTGTGTGGCGAAACCTGACCGGGTAGCGGTCTCAAGCAGGTGCCAGGCGCGTGCGAATACTTGTCGTCGAGGACGACCACAACCTGGCGGCGGCGCTCAAGACGGGCCTGGAGGCCGAGGGCTACGCGGTTGACCTGGCCCCCGACGGCGAGAAGGGCCTGTGGATGGGCAGCGAGAACAGCTACGCGGCCATCGTCCTGGACATCATGCTGCCCCGGCTGAACGGGTACGAGGTCTGCGCCCGTCTCCGGAGCGGGAAGCACTGGTCGCCGATCTTGATGCTCACTGCCCGCACAGGCGCGGCAGACGAAACGCGCTCGCTGGACCTGGGCGCGGACGACTACCTGGCCAAGCCCTTCTCGTTCGCAGTGCTCCTGTCCCGGCTCCGCGCCCTCATGCGAAGGGGACAGGGCGCCAGGCCGACGGTGCTGGAGACCGGGAGCCTGAAGCTGGACCCTGCGTCAAAGCGGTGCTGGGTCGGTGAGCGGGAAGTGGTGCTTACCGCCCGGGAGTTTTCCATCCTGGAGTGCCTGTCCAGGCGGGTGGGCGAGGTCCTGTCCAAGCTCGACATCCTCGAGGCGGTCTGGGACTTCGCATTTGATGGGGACCCCAACATCGTGGAGGTCTATATGAGACGCATCCGGCTGAAGCTCGGGTTGCCGCGCGAGGGGCTTGCGATAGTCACTGTCCGGGGGTCTGGGTACCGCCTGGACGCCGGGCAGAGCTGAGTCGCAGCACCGTGCAGGTCCCAGGCTGGAACAGATTGGCGATCAGAGTGCGTGTCGCGGTCGTCGCGACCGCGTCTGTTGCCGTGGCCCTGATCGTCTCCGGCGCCATCCTGGCCTTTGTGCAGTGGCAGGTGCTTACCAGCCGGACTGAAAGTGCGGTGGTAGACCGTGCCAGCGACATCGCGGCGCTCATCGGTGGCGGACAACTCCCGTCGGAGCTGGCAAACCGCCAGGGCGAGGAGTCGTTCATACAGATCGTCGGGCCCGGGGGAGAGGTAGTCGCGGCCTCTCAGAACATCGCCGGGGCGGCGCCGGTGTCTGCCCCACCGCCGGAGGGCGGCGACCGCTTGGTGTTTGACGTGACCGGCGGGCCGCTCGGCGACGACGACCGGTTTCGCGTGGCCGTGCGTGCTGTGGACCTGCCGGGCGGGCGGTTCACCGTGTACGTCGGCGGCAGCCTGGAACCGGTGCGGGACAGCAACCAGGTATTGCTGCTGGGGTTTGCTGTTGGGATACCGCTGCTGACAGTCATGGTCGGCTTCGCCAGCTGGCGCCTCACCGGACGGGCGCTGGCGCCCGTGGAGCAGATCCGGGACGAAGTCGCCAGGATCAGCAGCGAGAGCCTGGAAAGGCGAGTCCCGGTCCCGGAGGCAGACGACGAAGTCGCCAGCCTGGCCAGGACCATGAACGGCATGCTGACACGGCTTGAGGAGGCCGACACGCGGCAGCGCCGGTTCGTGTCGGACGCCTCGCATGAGTTGCGCAGCCCGCTCGCCAGCGTCCGGTTGACCCTGGAGGTGGCCACCAGGGACACCAGTCCCGAGGCACACGCAGCGGCGGTCAGGACGTCCCTGGGCGATGTCGTTCGTCTGCAGAGCCTCGTAGACGACCTCCTCGCCGATGCCGAGGTCACCGACGGCCCCGGGCGGCCCGTCGGGCCGGTTGACCTTGACGACCTCATGTTCGAGGAGGCAGGCGCGCTGCCGTCTGGCGGCCGGGTGCGCGTTGACACAAGCGGCGTGTCAAGCGCGCAGGTCAAGGGCGACAGGGAGCAGTTGCGGCGGGCGATCCGCAACCTGCTGCAGAACGCGGCCCGCTACGCTCGCACGACGGTCACGGTGACGCTGCGAGAGGAGGGCGACGTGGCGCGGGTAGTGGTCGCCGACGACGGGCCGGGCATACCGCCGGGCAAGCTGGAGCTGATCTTCGAAAGGTTCGGGCGGGTGGACGAGTCCCGCGATAGACAGTCCGGCGGGACCGGGCTGGGCCTGGCGATCACGCGCGCCATCGTAGAGCGGCACGGGGGTCGGGTGTACGCCACCTCGACCCCCCAGCCCCAGAGCGGCGCAGTGTTCGTCATCGAGCTGCCGTTGCTAATGCCGGCGGGGCCGACCCCCGCCGGAGGGTGACGCCGTCGGGTGCAGGGTGACTGACCACGGGGCGGCAACGAAACGGTCCGGCCCCCCCTGGAGTAAACACCTTTCCGGCGGGCTGGCTCGTTTTGGTCGCCATCAGGTCGCGCAGCATCTGACCTCCCGCAAATGAGGGTCCCGTGTGCAGCGGGCCGGTGCGCTGCATCATGGAGAGGCCTGCGTTGGCGCTCGGCCTCTGCCCCTGGTACATGCTCCCAAGGCTGCTACCTGGCGCCCTGGCCCGAGGGCAGACTGGCGGTTACGTCCAGAGATTGGCCATAATTGGCCCTTTGCATCTCGGTAGCGTGGCAGGACTGACCTCGCTATGTGATGGGACCGGCTGCCTGCCGACGTCTGCGCCCGCGCCGACGCCGATCTTCAGCAGCGCTTTGCCAACCCAAGCGTCGAAGCGGGCGAAGTCGGGGTGTGCGGTCCGAGGCGATACCGGGCTGCGGTGAGTTCCTGGTAACAGGACTCGGGCCGCTCAGCAGATGCGTAACGAGTCCCAGCTGTCTACCGCTGCCCGTGCTCCCGGCACCCGGCCCTTCAACTCTCCTGACGAGTTCAACGCGGGCTCTCCGCCGGGTGTCAAGGGCGGCGCGATAACGGCTCTCCCGAGCATTTGATGACGAGGTGTGGGAGCGGCGAGTTTCGGAATTCGTAGAGGTCGGACGGGGTCGCTCTTTGAGCTGAACTTGGGGAACCCGCAGGACTGTGAGGGTGTGTGACACCCCATCCCCAGCCCTGCAGGTCCAGCCGTGCACCCTATCAACCCCGGCCCGGGCGTCTGGCGCCCTGTCTGTGATGGCGGCAACCATGGAAGCATTGTCTTGAGGCTGCTGCCTGTCCGCCTGGTGGCCCGGTGTCCTGAATGCAGATGTCAGAGCAGACGTGTACACAGCCGGTATTGGAGGAAGGCAGCCGACCTGCCGGTGAGTGGCAACCGCGTCGCGATACTCGTCCACGCCCGCCGTTTCTTCTGCGACGGGCCGGGCTGCATGCGGCGGATATTCTGCGAGAGGTTCCCCGGCATCCTTGAGCCGTACGCCAGGCTCACCAACCGCGCCCGGACTGCTCTCCTTGAGCTGGTGCATGCAAGCTGTGCGGAACAGGCGGCGCGCATCGCCGGGCTGTACGGGTTCAGGGTCAGCCCGGACACCCTGCTCAAGCTCCAAAGGCAGGAGACGTTCCTGGTCCAATCGCCGACGGTGATAGGGATAGATGAGTTTGCGTGGAAGAAACGGATGAGGTACGGGACGGTCATCGTCGACCTTGAGCGGCGCCGGCCCGTAGACCTCCTCCCGACCGATTCGACCGAAGAGGTGGCGGTCTGGCTCGGCAGACACCCAGGGATAACTGTCATGGCCCGCGACCGGGACGAGGTGTTCGCACAGGCAGCCCGGACCGCCGTCCCTGGCGCCTTGCAGGTCGCTGACAGGTTTCACCTGGTGCAGAACGTGACAGACGCCTTCCGCACGTTCGTGCATTCGAGGAACTGGGGGATGCCCCGGGCGTCCATTAACGCCCGGCATGACGCGCCCAGCGGGCCTCTCAAGAAAGCCGCTGCAACATCCCCCGGCAACAGGCCGACACCGCGCAAGGTGCGGCTGTGGGAGCAGGTGCGCCACCTCGCCAGGCAGGGCCACTCCATACGGGCGATCGCACGGGCACTCGGCGTCCACAGGGAGACAGCCCGCCTGTACAAGGACGCTGCCAGCGCCCCGGCCTACCCGGCCGTGCGGACACCCGGCCCCAGGAAGGTCGCCCCGTACGTGGACCACCTGCGCCGGCGGTGGGCCGAGGGCACCCACAACGCCAGAGTGCTGTACGAGGAGGTCCGCCTGCAGGGATACCGGGGCGGAAAGACTCAGGTGCGCCTGACGGTCCGGCCCTGGCGCGCTGGACTGCCACCGAGAGAGCCCAGCCGTCTTTATCCGCCCCACAGGCTCCTCTTTCAGTGGAGGGAAAAGCTTGTGAAGGAGGAAGAGGTAGATGAGCTCGGTGAGTACCTCAGGCTGAACCCCGGCCTCAACGCCGCCTACGGACTGAAAGAATCGTTCCGCGCCGCTCTGACATCCAGGGACCCCGCCCGCCTCGACTACTGGCTCACCGAGGCAGAGGCCTCAGGCATCCCGGGCTTTCTCAAACTGGTGAGGGGCATGCGCCATGACTACGCCGCCGTGTCCGCCGCCTTCAGTTCGCGGTGGAGCAACGGCCAGACCGAAGGCCAAAACACGCGTGTGAAGTTGATCAAACGTATCGGATACGGCAGGGCCAAACCTGACTTGCTGCGGGCCCGCGTGCTTCACAGGGCCACCGCGGCCGCCTGACCCGCGACGAGTGGTTCATCGGGTCCCAAGAGGCGCCGGGGCACGCCTGACGAAATACGCAAGCCTGTCGCCGCCACGCCCGCAGCAGCGCCGCCAACAGCACCGTCGCCCTGACGGTCACGCCTCTCCTGCACCTCGTCATCAAATGCTCGGGAGAGCCGTTATCGCGCCGCCCTTGACACCTAGCTCGATCCCACAAGCCCGAGTTCGATCTGGCCTTTTGCGGCACCGCAATATTGGTCGAGCCGCGGCGTGTTACAACATCGCGGGGTATTTCCAGCTGTTGCCCTGGGCTGCGTCGTCCACTCCCTCACAGGCAGCCCGTCGATGGCGGACGAGTCCACACCAGATTGTCCTGAAGGTCTCGACGGTCACGGGTCACCTAGTCCCAGGACTGCGTCGTCGCGTGTGCGCACCGAGGGGCATGACTAGCCGTGCCGCCCGGCCTGGCGGAGGGGACTGCCCCAGGGCGGTGCGCGATGCCTGCTCGATATCGTTCAACTAGCCGTCGAAGTCCTCCGCCTCCAGCGGCCACCTCCCGTCCGCATCGGCCTACGCCACTGCGTGGAGCAGGATGGGCCCCAAGGCGACGAAGTTCGGGTCATTCAGCCTGGCGAACACGCGTTACACCTTGGGCAGCGAAACGCCGAATCCGAGAAAGCCCTTCACATACCGGGTGGCGAAGTCTCGGCGGCGGTCGTGAGTCGCGTACGGCCCATAGACCCTGCCCCACCGGGACTGCCCGAGCTTCGAGCTCCGGAACGAGAGGTGGCCAAAGGAACGATCAACGGGAGTATCGGTCGACAACGCTGTTTACGCACAGGTCTGCTAGTCGCCAGCCAGGGTGGCTGAGAATACCTGCCAGGCAAGCAGCGACTTGGCGGTCAAGCTGAGCGCTATGTACACCTTCTCGCCGAACAGGTAGTCCCGCCAGCGCCACGTCTTGCGGTACTGCAACGCCATGTTGACGGCGAAGATGTTGAAGAAGAAAAAGAGCGAAAAGAAGATGCCGTAGACGAACGCCGGGGGCTCGGCCGTAGAGCCTGGTGACCACAGGTATATCGCTATGGCCAGCCACGGCACCGCCCCTGCGATCACGCCGAACCAGTAGGCCAGCCAAGACGGTCTGCCCGGCTCTTCGTACTTCTCCATCAGCAACCCGAACAGGATCATCGACGCGTTGACGCCAAAGAGGGCTGCCATCGCGGCGATGTCAGTGATGCCGGGGAGCATCGCGATAAGCACCACCATCAGGGATGAGCTGAACGAGTACTCGACCCAGCGCGCATAGTTGCGGTGCTTCGCGAGCTGCCCGCGATACCAGCCGTATACCCCGGGCGCGCTGATGATGAAGTGAGCGAATGCGGACATCAGCATGAAGGCGGCAACGCCCCAGGCGATGCTGAGGTTGAACAGGACATCAGGCTCTCCCGGGCTAGTGCCCGGAGGCCCATCAAGGAATGAGGCGGTGACCGGGATGCTGAAATCATTTGCCAGCGAGATGACCGCCGCCGCCTGCACCAGGTGAAAAACACCCGCGAAAACGTTCCAGGCGCGGAGCCGTGCTCCTGACGGCGAAGTCCGATCCGCCGGTTGCGTGGTTGGAGTTGCTGCTGCCGTCGTCACCACTCTGCTCCTTCGGGGCACGCCGTTAGCGTGACCGTACGATCGAAAGGAACTCGTTCCGGGTCGCCGGGTCGGTGCGGAAGAGCCCCAGCATTGAGCTCGTCACCATCGAAGCGTCCTGCTTGCGGACACCGCGTATGACTGAGCACATGTGGGACGCTTCGATGACCACGCCCACGCCCTTTGGGCGGACCAGAGTTGAAATGGCGTGCGCCACCTGCTGGGTCAGCCGCTCCTGTACCTGTAGACGGCGGGCGAAGACGTCCACCAGCCGCGGCACCTTTGAAAGGCCAACCACCTTGTGGTCCGGCAGGTAGCCGACATTTGCGTGGCCTGAGAAGGGCAGCATATGGTGCTCGCACATGCTGTGGAACTCGATGTCCTTCACGACAACCATCTCGTCATACTCGACATCGAACAGCGCTCCGTTTAGGACCTGCACCGGGTCGGTAGCGTAGCCGGAGAGGAGCTCGCCATACATCTTCGCCACCCGCCGCGGGGTGTCCAGCAAGCCCTGACGCTCCGGGTCCTCGCCCACGGCGCTCAGCACCTGCCGGGTGGCGTCCATCACCCGCAGCTGCTGAAGGTTGAACGATTCGAGCGAAGGCCGCATCGTATCGGCCTCCATGACATCTGTCCTGGCGATTGACATGGCGTTCTCCTTGTATGTTCGTCTTGCTGTCTGCCGCCGGTCACCGCGACCGGCCCCGTGCGGCCGGCCGCGGCTGCGGAGAGTAGGTGGAACGGCTCCTAGCTGGAGGGCGGCAGGAGCACGGTGTCGATGACGTGGATGACGCCGTTAGAGGTCTCGATGTCCGTGATCACCACGCGGGCGTCGTTGATGAAGACACCCGGACCCTCAACGCGCACCGCCACATCCGCCCCCTGTTGCGTCGTCGCCGAAGCGAGCTTCACCACATCCGCCGCCATCACCTTCCCGGCCACCACGTGGTACGTGAGCACGCCGGTGAGGGCCGGGATGTTGGCAAGCAGCCCGTCAACGGTGCCGGCGGGGAGCTTGGCGAAGGCGTCGTCAGTGGGAGCGAACACTGTGAACGGGCCGTCTCCCGCCAGCGTGTTCACCAGCCCCGCCGCTTTGAGCGCTGCAACCAGCGTGGTGAAGCGGCCGTCGGCAACCGCAACGTCCACTATGCTGGAGGAGGCGGAGGAGAGAACCGCAACGGCAATGTCTACGCCCCTGGCGGAGGACGCGGCGGAGGCTGTGCCTTCATCGCAGCGAAGAATGTGAACTTGCAAGGACAGTTGAGCGCTAATGGTGGGAATGGTCAACCTATTCAGACTGTCAGCGACGGGCTAGGAGGGGGAGGCGGTGGCGGATGTGTATTGCTGAAGGCTCAATCAATCGTGGGAGCGAACCTAGTGACGGCGACTGGTGGATCGGCAACGCTTGATCCAGGAGGGACTTCTGGTGATGGTGGCGGTGGCGGTGGCGGCGCCGTCCCTGGGACAGAGGGGCTGGGTAATGGTCCCGCTGGTAACGGCGGAAGCGGCACCAAACATATCGAGGTAATTCCTCCCGAGATCGTCTTTGAATCGTACCGAGATGGCCGTCAGGAAATATACACAATGAACGCCGATGGCAGCTCGCAAACGCGCCTTACCTACAACGCTGCTAATGACTCGCCACGTTGGGCGCCTGATGGGACGCGCATCGTCTTTACATCGACTCGGGACGGCAATGCTGAAATCTATGTGATGAACGCTGATGGCGGCAACCAGACGCGGATCACTAACAATTCCACGGATGACTCCTCGGCAAGTTGGTCGCCCGACGGTGCCCGGATTGCGTTCTTCTCCGGCCGGAATGGCAACGGTGAAATCTACGTGATGAATGCTGACGGCAGCAATCAGACGCGACTCACCAATATGCCTAGAAACGATGTCCGGCCGGTGTGGTCGCCAGACGGTCAGCGAATTGCCTTCGAATCGCAATGGCAAGATACGAAAGATCAGATATGGGTGATGAATGCCGATGGAAGCGGGTCAGTTCTGCTGACCGACCCTCTTCAAACTAACAGTTCGCCACGTTGGTCTCCAGATGGAGCCCGCATCGCTTTCGCCTCTAACCAGAATGACACCGCTAACATTGATATCTACGTGGTGAATGCTAATGGCAGCGGTGCTAGCCGGCTCACCAACAACCCAGCGTCTGATTCCGATCCAAGCTGGTCATCTGACGGATCCAAACTTCTATTTTCGTCTTACCGTGACGGCAGTTCTCAAATCTACGTGATGAACGCCGATGGCAGTGGTCAGACTCGGCTCAGCAACAACTCCGCGAACGATCTACGCTCTGATTGGAGTTGGGGCCACTGAGGCTTCTCATCGCGGCGGGAGGAATTGAACCATTGTCAACACGCCGATGCCGCGTATTCGAATTTGAACCTACGGGACTAGGCAGGCGGCGAACTTGTCCTAAGGTCTCTGGCTATGCTCTAATGAGCGCCGCCGTATCTGGGTATCGGCAGAGGCGGGATCTGTCAGAACTCAGGGCGCCACCCTGTTTTCAGCCGAAATCACGACTCGAAACGCCGACCGGTTGAACTCAGCGACCGCTCTTGGGTGTACGGAATTCATGGCCAATTTGACCCAATGCCCTGAGTTCTGACAGATCCCTTCCGATATACGGAGTAGCTTTCCGTCATGTCAACTCCGCGTGCAGATCCACGCCTAACGTATCGCCGATAAGCTGCGGGCGCCGAAGGCGACCGGCAGCTTCATCGGCTTGTTAGGCGGCTCTCTCACCGCGACGCGCAGCAATCGAGGACATTGCTACACCGGCAGCCAGGATCAGGAGCACCAATCCCAGCAGGTAAAAGTTGAAACCGATGCCGAGCAGCGGCTTAAGCCACCCGGCTGTCAGCATTTTCACACCGACGACTACCAACACCACCGCGAGTGACACCTTGAGGTATCTGAACTTTTTGAGCATGCCCCCCAGCGCGAAATAGAGCGCCCGGAGGCCGAGGATCGCAAAGACGTTACTCGTGAAAACCAGGAACGGATCGGCTGTAATAGCGAAAATCGCTGGGATGGAGTCCACCGCAAAAATCAGGTCCGTAAACTCGACCACAATCAGGACCAAGGCCAAGGGCGTGAGCATCAACATACCGACCCGGGCTTTGTCTACCGCCTCATCCGGAAGGGCGGCAGTGCCGGGAAACTCGCTCTCGTATGAGGCCGGCGCTCCAGCTCGAACGAAGAAGTGCTGTCCGTGGAACCGCGAGGTGATCGGGAAGAAGCGCCGTGTGAGCCGTACGATGATGTTCTTGTTGGGGTCCCGGGAATCTGTCTTCAAGACCAGCATCTTGATCCCCGTGAGGATCAGGAAGACACCAAAGACGTAGAGGATCCAGTGGAACTCGGCGATCAGTGTGGCGCCCAACGCGATCATGGCACCGCGCATCACCAGGGCACCGATGATGCCCCAGAAAAGCACTCGATGCTGATAGATCGCCGGAACTGCGAAGAAGCCGAAGATCATTGCGATCACGAAGATGTTGTCAACGCTCAGCGACTTCTCGACGACGTAACCCGTCAAGTACTTGACCATCGCCGTCGTGCCGTCGTTTATCACCCCGTCGACAGGATCAATCGAACTACCCAGTCCCAGCCAGCGGTTCTCATACCCGAAGTACACGAACACGGAGAAGGTCAGCCCCAGCGTGGCCCAGACGGCGGACCACGCGAGGGCTTCTTTCACCGTGACCACATGGGCTTTCCGATGAAAGACCCCCAGGTCCAGCGCCAACATCAGCAGCACAAAGACGATGAATCCTACCCAAAGCCAAACCATCTGCTCCCCTTCTCTTTTTCGGGTCAAACCGCCGGGTGTACGCCGTCAGCTGATATCGCCGACGCTTTCATGGACTGCACCGCCCTGGGGTCCTGAACCATACCGCGGCAGGCGGCGATCGCAGCAGCGGGCCCGTCGATCGTCATCCACCTGAGATCACGGTGTGGATGGCCCGCGCAGCGCCTCGACCTCTCGCCGCAACGCGCGTACTTCGTCGAGGATCAACCGAGTGTGCGCCTCTCCCTCTTCCTTGATGTCCTCGGTGACCTGCGACTGCATCGCGTTGACGACTACCGCGATGAACAGATTCAACATCATGAACGTCGCGATCAGCAGGTAGGTGACGAAGAACATCCAGGCGTACGGCGACTGCGCCATCACCCCGCGCGCAATGTGAGACCAGTCTTCCGACATCACCTGGAATAGGGTGAACAGCGAGGCGCCGAGAGTGCCGAAGAACTCCGGCGCGACGGCGCCGAACAGTTTCGTGGCCATCACCGCCGATACGTACAGCACGAGCGCCATCAGGCCGACGATCGATGCCATACCGGGTATTGCCGTGAGCAGGGCGCTTACCACCCCGCGCATCGAAGGCGCCATCGAGACCAGCCGCAGCGCACGCAGCACGCGCAAGGCGCGCAAGACGGTGAACGTCCCGCTGGCGGGCATGAGCGCGATCCCGACGATCAGGAAATCGAACACGCGCCACGGGTCCCGGAAGAAGCGACTTCGGTAGACGAAGAAGCGCGACAGCAACTCGACTACGAAGACTCCCAGCACCGTGTTGTCGAATACGTGAAGTGAATCGCCGAAGCGTGCGACGACCAGAGGCGAGGTTTCGATGCCGAGGGTGATGGCGTTCGCGACGATCAACGTGGTAATTGCCTTTTCAAATCGCACGCTCTCGATGACAACGCGGACGCGCTCGCGCAGGCGCGGTGCGAGATCGGTATTGCTCGCCTTCACCATGCATTCTCCATAGGTTGTGTGTAACGAAAAGTGTTTGATCCGGAGTGCGCCAGCATTCCGGATAACCCCGGTTGAATTTAGCCGCGTGCAGTTCAGACCTATGGAGATTCTATCTCCAATCGAGGCACCATCGGGAGCCTCGATTCGAGGATGGCCTGGGCGCGGGGCGGTTCGGGTAGCGCAATCGTCATGTTCCTGCCCAACGCCAACGCTCTCCCGCGGCGTGACCGCCGGAGGCGGGCACGTCCGCTGGAGCGCCTTGTTGTGCCGCTCGATACCACTACTTTGCTGCGCCCTCGACCGGCACGGCGTCTAAATAGCCGACCATGATTCGGAGCAG
>CAYWBD010000315.1:0-10068 GCA_964456315.1 uncultured Thermoflexus sp. | reverse complement strand
GTCCGCGTTGCGTCCCTGCGATCGCCTGAGACGGGCCCTATGTACCTGACGCCGGAATTCGGGGACCCAAGGCCCCGCGACTGCCGCCAAGGTCGGCCGCCGGCCTGTCAGCCCGGAAACGAAACCGGTTCTTCAGCAGCCTGCTCTTGGCGTGACCCTCCACCGTCATCGGTCGACCGTTCTGGAGTCACCGCACATCTCCCCGGCCCTCAAGCGATCATGCCCGGCAACGCCGGTCGTCGCTTGCGTCGGTGGCTGGCTCCGGCCTCGCTTCAGTTGACCTTCTGGACCAGGATGAACGCGATCTTGTTGTTCGACGACCCGGGAGCGTTGGTGACCGTGACCCGTCCGTCTGTGACCGTGACCGTCATGGGGTTGTCGAACCAGTGCGTCGAGCTGTCCGGGACGCCGTCAATGGCGCGGACGCCTTCAACATCGAGCCTGAACGCGCTGTCCGTTTAGCTCGGGCCTCCGGCCACGATGCGTACCTTGTAGCTGCCGTTGGGCGCCGCGATCTCCCACTTGATGCCGGCAGGGTTGGAAAGCCTCTGCGTGTGGATCAGCGTGTCGTACCGCTGGTCAAGCGAGAGCCCGCTGCTCTGATCGCGGGTCTCAACGTTGGCGGCGCTCCAGCCGTAGGACAGGCCGCCGCCGCGTGGGCCGGACACCGCGCCCGAGTCCACCAGGTAGCTCGGCCAGGTGGGCGCCGCCGCCGGCCGGAAGTTGATCCGGGTCGCGCCACCGGTGCAGTAGTTTGGTGCCACCGATGTGGATCCACGCCAGCTTCCGTTCGCCGTAGCGGACACCGTCCAGGGACAGCAGCACCTCGCCGTAGAAGAGGTCCAACTGGGCCGCGCACGGCGGGCTGCTGATGGGCTGCTGCATCGAGCTCGACGGCGGTATCACCGCCGTGTCCCAGTTGTAGATGTCCTGGTTGTCAATCATCTCGTCGTACTTCTTGTACGATGCAAACCCGATCTCGTATGAACAGAGCGCTGAGGCGTTGGTCACAGTCCCGACCGCCGACAGCAAGTTCGCGGCAACGTTGATGCTCCCTGACAGGTGTGCTTCCGGGTTCGGGTTGGCGCATGAAGGCGCCGGTGTGGCTGTGGGCGTGGGAGTCGCACTGGGCGCTGGCGTGGCCGTCGGCGTCGGCGTGGCGGTAGGAGTCGGAGTCGGATTGGGCGCTGGCGTGGCCGTGGGTGCCGGCGTGGCCGTCGGCTCAGGCGTTGGCGTTGGGGTGGGCGTCGGCGTCGGCACCGCCAGCGCGGTCTCGGTCCAGGACACGATGACCACATGGTTGGACGGCATGTGGACAACCTCGGTCAAGACCTGGTAGCCACCCTGCTCCGTTGTGATCGTGAAGTGCTGGCGGGCTGTGACAGGTGCGGTGTCGCCCGTCGTGATGCTAGGCGTGGCGCCGGTTACTCCAGGATCCTCGCTGACCTGCGCCCCGGACCGGGAGTAGTGCACGCCCGGCGGCAAGGTCGCCTCGGCGTCGAACGTCAGGGTCACGAGCCCGCCCGGCTGGACCACCAGGGGGTCGACGACCCACTGGTGTACAAGGCGGTTGGTGGCCCAGTCGAGAATGATGCTGGGATCCGCCGTTGACGCGCCGTTGGACGTACCCGGCACGTATTTGAAGTCCTCGGTCGTGGCGTGTTGCAGCCATTCAACGGTTAGGGCGGCGGCCCTTGTGTTCGTCAACGTAACTGTGAACTGGACGGTGGTGTTCTCACCGGCGACCACCTCGTCCGGCGTCACCGTCGTGGCGATGTCCAGCCCGGCGAAGTCAGTGAACCGGGTGAGCGCGTACTCGTCCACGGCCACCGTACCGTGACCAACCACCCTGGCGCCGGCGTACGTCCACTCGAGCCCCTCGGGTTGCTGTCCCTCGACCTCGAATGTCAGTGTCGCCTCGCCGCCGAAGCCGGGCAGCGTCACAGGCGGAGAGAGGAGCCAGCGGCAGCCATTCAGGTCAGAGCAGGAGTCAGGGTCGCTGGTCGTTACACCGGATGTCGTGCCGGGCACATATGCCGGGTCCCAGATCACCGGGTCCACGGTGATGCGGTCGATGTCGTGGGCTGAGGCGTCGGAGTTGACGATCGTCACGGTGAACGTAACCGTCACAGGGGTGTCAGGCAGGTTGATCTCTGGCGTTGCGGAGATGAAGACCAGGATGCCTTCGTTGATGGGGCCGACTGATGACGTGCTGACCCCTATTTCCGTCTCGTTGACGCCGCCGCCGCCAGATGTGTCCAGCTGATAAGAGGTCGTAGGCGGGTCGCCAGACATCCCATCCACGAAGTCGGGGTCAGACTGAGCCCGCCAGATCGCGTGCTCCGCGGCTGAAATCGCTCCGAGGGCTTCAACTGGTCCCAGCGCCTCGTGCGACCGGAGGCCGGTCGTCGCGCGGTTGAGGATCGGCACGGCGATCGCGGCTCCGGTGAAGAGCCCGATCATCGCCAGCGTCAAGACCACGTACCCGCCGGAGCGGGCGGTTCGGGACTGAGCCCGTTGCCGCACGCGCCCAAGGCACGCAAAGAGTCTCTTCATGGCTACCGTCCTCCAAGCCCCACCCATACCGATGGGTGGGTACCTGCCCCGGGTTGACAGGGGGCAAGACCAGATGTGCCCGATTATCAGCTCAGAGCTGCCGGCTACACGTGGACGTTGGGTCTGCCTCGCGTTTGCCGAACCGGCCGTCTGAGCGCCTGGGCCGACGTGAGTGATCTCGGACTGAGGTCCTGCACCTACGCTCGGATGTGGGTGCGTGCACAGGTACAGGCGGAGACGCCAGTAGGTACAAACCGCGTGGTCCGGGGCCCGGTCGGTCCGGAAACGCCGGGCCCGACGCCATAGCAACGAGCCTGGACATCACGTCAGCTCGCCCCGGTCCCGGCCGCCGAGGGCACACCGGGGAGCCGCGAGGGCTACGCGAGGCAGATCCAACTCACTGCCGCCTCCGGCGTCGGCGGAGCGGGCAGGCGGCCAGGGCTCAAGCATCGGGCAGAGTGACTTGGTGCCCGGGCATGACCGGGCTCTGGCCTCGCACAAGCCGTCCGTAGCCACGCGCGGTGGCACCTCGTCCGGCGCCGTTAGGCCGATTGAGATTCGGGGGGCGAGTGGAATCCCAGGACAGCCGAGCGCACACGTGTGTTGCAGCCCCAGCATCCACCCTATGTATTGCAATGATGTCGTCGGGGCGGGTCGTCGTTTAGGGCACCGCGCGGATCAGCCCAGTTGCGGGTGCGCGTCGATCGCGCGGCGCGGGACAAACAGGCGGCTCACCCATTCACAGGTAAACACCGGGAGAAGCCACGGCATTTCACTGTTGCTGGTGCTGGGTGAACCCGCTATCTGTACACCGCGACTTGGCCCTGGCGTCGGAGGTCATTCTCTGGCCAGGCTGCCGCTACCAGTCGGGAGGGAGGGGTCTTTGACTGTCCGTGGTCCTGCATGCGGAAAGGCGTTCGAATCAGTAAATACACGCACCATTCCCCGTCACGTCCCTGACCGCGGTTCAGGTGACTGCCGAGGGTCAGGACAGCAGGGCAGGGTTGTCCGGGGATGATCCAGCACACGGGGGGACTGTCTCCTGCACAAGGACGATGCGGGTGAGAGACAGGATGTGATGTGACCGTTTGGCAACTCCCGCACTAGGCCAAGTCCGGTGGCAACGTGAGTGCGGGCCGCGGTGCGAAAGAAGCGCCCCGGAGCTGAGCGGTGCATCAGAGCGAGGGGCGCGAGCCTGCGCCGGTTGCTGGCGGGCTGGGAGCGTGGAGGGGCCGGGCCGGCGTGCCGTGCCCCAAGTTCCGAGGACGGAGACGGAATCAGATCTATTCATAGCGTCCTCCAGCGTTGCTGAAGGACCCGAAGCCAGGCTGTCCGCGGCGCGGACGCCTTGAAGGGGGAAGCGCAAATGGCCAGAATCATCCGCAGCATCCGGGGGGTCCTGGGCGGAGCGGTCCTCGCAGGGCTGGTCCTGGCGGTCACGGCAGTCGCGTCTGCGGACTCGGGCACGTTCAGCGCCGCTGGCGGAGTCGTCTACATAGGGCCGTCACTCGTGCCCGGGTTTGAGACGACGTCTTCTTCGGTATTCCACTTCGGACCGCTCGGCAAGATAACAAGCGTCGATGTGACCACCCAGAACGAGCAGATCGTTGGGGGGTTGGCGGGACTGACCTCATGCACGGACAGTTCCAGCGGTGCGGTCTGCGCCGCCTTGGGTGCCCAGGTCACAGGCGCACTTGTGAGCAGCCTGCACACCTCGACGGCTACACTGTCCGTGACCTCGACAAGCGTCTATCAGTTCCCGACACAGTTTGGGCCGGTCCCGGTGAGGGTCCTGAATGGCAACCTGAGCGGGAGCTTGAACAGCAACTTGTCGGTGAGCAACGCCACAGGCGCACTCTCTGGGGCGGCGTCGCTGGGAATATCTGGGACTGGCACCTACGCCTGCATCATCGTCACGGAGGCTTTCGGGCCGGTACCCAGCCCGCTGCTGCTGCCCTGCGTCCTCGGCCTTCAAGATGCGATGATGTTTCCGATCGTGCTCAACGTGAACGACCAGGGCGCGTTCAATATGGCGAACGGCGTCGGTTCGATGCTTGGCGTGTCGCTCTCCGGCGATGTGGCCGTGGCGGCAAACCTCGCCAGCCCGGTCGGGCCGGTCAGCGGCACGATCGTGATCACCAACGGACAGTTCACGGCACCGTAGGCGGTTCCGGCAGGCAAGGAGCGCTGCACAGCGCGTGCGCGACATGGGCAGCCTATCGAAGCTCGCGGACAGACCTTTGCGGCGTGAGACCTCGCCAGCTTGAGCACCGGACGCATCGAACAGGCGCCTAAGCATTGTCCGCCCCCGGGTTCGGACAGGCTGTCCATTGTCGCGAGCGGCAGCAACCGTCCAGGACCGTTGAGCCTAACGACGTTCGGGCGTCGTGTTGGGTCCGGGGCCGTCCGGTGCACGGCGGCCCCGGCGCCGCGCGATGCGTGGACAACGCGTCACCGTCCACCGTGCGTTGCCCGTGCCCACCCCCAGACCGACGGAAGGTTGTGCAGTAGGACGGCAAACGGGCGATTCTGTCCGGGAAGTAACAGGCCTAATCGCACCGTGGACTGATGGTCAGCACGTACCAGGTCACGGCCCCTGAAACTCGTGCTGCCACGGCCTTCATCCGACTGAGCCCGGTTCCGTAGCCCCAGTCAAAATTGGCGGTTGCCCCGTTCCTCGTGGTCTGGTGAACCTCTCGCAGGGCGCCTCTCACGATCGTGGCCCAGGTCCGTCCTTCGGTCACTGCCTGGTCGCACTGCCCGAAGAAGTCTGACCCCGGCCTCCCGAACTTGCGCATGCCGCTGAGTTGCTCGACTTGCTCTCCGATGTGGGCCGCGAGCACTACACCGCGCGAGTCGAGAAGCAAAACGCACAGTAGCGGTTCATGCTCATCGTGAGCCGGAAGTGTCATACCAAGTCTTCCTTTGGTACGGCTGTCAGCCGCCAGTGGGGGCGGATAATCCTCCGCACGTGACTGAGGGCGCCGCGCACGCGTCTGAACGAGCCGGCTGACCGCGAGGCCCAGGCAACGACCCGGAGCCAAGGCCGCGTGTGGAGAACCCGCCAGACGAACTCGGGCGGTTCTGAGTCCGACTTTCGGATACAGCATCGGTACATGGTGGAGGCGCCCGCGTGTAACCGGAAGAACCCCTGAGTCCACAAGGACAATTCCTCAACCCGGCGGGAAGACCGTCCGCTGCCGATCCCACTCCTAGAACTGCGGTGGGAAGCCGGGAGCGGTGCCGTCGCACCGGAGTTCACCTGGAGTTCACGGAGCTATGCCCGCTGAATAGCAGCAACCTACCCGGTGACCTGCGGCACAAGGTGGGGCAGCCTCTGGAGCCGCATAGGGCTCGCGCAAGTCAAGCAGGCCCGGCGCTAACTAGTCGCTGCCGTGCAGCAAGGAGGCATCCCGTGAAGCTCGCCACGTTAGGCAATTTGGAGGCTGCGGCATCCGCCGTTCAAGCAGAGCCATCGACGCCCGACCTCAGCCGGTTCGTTGAGTCGCTTGGACTGGCGAGGGACGAACGCCAGCAGGTCGAGGCTGCGCTCGCCGACCTGGCCCGCCGCGTCAGCCTCCCGGAAGGCCCAGTCGTCCAGGCCCCGTCCATAGTCAAAATGGGTAGCTGGCACTGAAAATGCAGGCCGTCGTCGCACAGCTGAGTCCGGATTTCGGACTTCTGTTGACCGGCGCACGGTCCTGCATCGAGGACGCGCTCCAAAGCCCTGTACTGCCTGTAAGCGTGCAGCGGCAGCTCCACGAGTCGATGGAGGCCGAGGGGCGGCTTCTGGACTCGGACTCATCTGCGGCCCTGGGTCTGCTCCTCCTGCTGTCGTTCGAATCCGCAGGGGGCGCAGACCCTTCTGCTGCGGCTCCGGCCGCTGCGAGCATGCAGTTCCTGCTTGCTGCCGGCGATGCGCTTGACGATATCCAGGACGGGGTGGAACCCAAGGTGCCCAGGGCGGAGGCCGCAGCGGCCTGTGAGCAAGTTGCAGCGTTCCTCGCGCTTTCCCATCATGCAATTACCTCTGTCCATTCCCCCCAGATCCCGCTGGCGAGGGGCGCCGCCGCGGTCCGGCGGCTGGCCGATCTTGAATTGCAGGCGCTGGGAGGTCAGCTCCTAGACTCGGCCCCTCAGCGGGAGACTGTAGGTATCGCGGAGGCCCTCCGAGTTGCGCAGCTGAAATCCGGGTCGCTCGGCAGGTGCGCTGCCGAAGTTGGCGCGGCCCTGGCTTGCGACGACGAACATCTGATCCATCTGCATGGCGAATTTGGAGAGGCGCTCGGCACGATCCACCAGTTGATGAATGACATCGCCGGTGTCTGGCCAGCCGGTCCAGCGAGCACCGATCTTGCGCATTTCAAACAGACAACCGCGCTTGCCTTCGTCTCGAACGTGCGGCCTGGCGTCAATGAAAGCGCCGACCGGCTGCGGGCCTTGGCTGGGCTTTCCGGCCCCGGGTCAGAGCAAGAGCTGCGGCGTCTCGCCTTGCGTTCGGGCGCTATCCACTTCACTTGGGCCGTGGCAGCGCTGTTCAAAGTGAGGGCCCTCCGAGTCCTGGGGCAGATCGTAGCGGCGCGTCCAGACAGCAGGCTCGGCGAGCTGCTCCGGGCGTAGCCGCACGTAATAGAATCCGTCGGGGGCGGGCCGATTCGGATCGCTTCCTGAGTACCGGCCAACATGACAATGTCTTCGCACGCACGACGGGCACACTGGCTCTGGGTCGGGCTGCTCGGTGTTTACGCCGCGGCTGCGGCTGTCGGCATCACAGGCTGGCGGGCTGGATACCAACTCGGACTCAGCGCAGGATTCGACGACGGCATCACCACCGTGACCAGCGTCTTCCCGGGCGGCCTCGCCTGGGAGGCGGGAGTGCGACCAGGAGACCGGCTAGTTGAGGTCCGAGGACGGGCGCCAGACCCCGAAGAATGGCGACTCCGTCGCGACGCCGGCTCGGACTTCGTCGTGGTGTCTGCCGGGACGGGGGAAATAATCACCCAGGCGGATGTCGAGTTGCCGCAGGTCGGGCCCGTGGGTGTGGCCGGCCTGGTCCTCCTTTCGGTCTCCTTTGTGGCTGTCAGCGCGGTGGTCTTCCTCCGTGCGCGGCGCACACTTGCCGCCACGAGGTTTGCGTTTTTCGGACTAATCGCAGCATCTGCGCTCGTACTCGTCCCCGGTACCGTGAACTGGCGCGCCCCAGCTCTCACTCTGGAGGCATTGCTAGTGCACTGGATCCCTGTGGCGTTTGTCGCCTTCTGTTTCGCGTTCGGCGCGGGGATCCAGTCCTGGCGCCGCAAATCGC
This sequence comes from uncultured Thermoflexus sp., assembly GCA_964456315.1. GTDB lineage: Bacteria > Chloroflexota > Dehalococcoidia > Lucifugimonadales > Lucifugimonadaceae > SHXW01. The sequence goes on along the minus strand of CAYWBD010000315.1, from coordinate 2,207 downwards.
TCCTCATTTGCATGTTTGCAATTGCGGCAGTACTGAATGGCCTATGGGTTGTGATGTTATTGGTAATCCCGAACCTGCACGGGCTCGCGAGGTCGCTCGACATCGGGTTTCTCTCAGCAGGGGTCGTGGCTGGCATCCTTGGGGCCCTGTTCAGCTACCGCGCCGCGGCTGCGCCAGAAGACAAAGAGCGACTTCGGATTGTGTTGACCGGAACAGTCTTGGGACTCCTGCCGGTCTTGCTTCTCAGCTTGCTGCCTGCCATCGCCGAATACGGGCACGGGATCGACGCCGAGTTCACCGCGTTCGGAACCGTTCTAATCCCCTTGTCCTTCGGTTACGCGTTTTTCCGGAGCGAGTTGAGGGGAGTCAGGAAGGCGGTTCACAGGGGAGTCGCGTACGCAGTGATAACGGTTGGGGCGGTCCTCATCTACGGCATCGCGGTCTCCACCCTCGATAGGTTGCTGGGACCGGAGAGCGACTTTACGCGCCCCGCTGAAGTTGGCCTGGTTATCGCAATGATCGTCGGCGTGCCGATGGCACCGGCAATCAGGCGGGGTGCCGGCGCCATCGTCGACCGGGTACTCTACCCGGGGCCACCTGACTACGCCCGCGTAATACAACAGCTGACCCAGGAGGCGGCCAGCGCGGAACAGCGGCAGTTGCTCCTGGACGAGACGACGGAAGGTCTCCGTGCCGGCCTGAGGCTTTCTTTCGCGGCCTTCTTTGAGGCCGCGCCCTCGGGACACGAGGTCCGCTCATCGTCAGGACTGTCCGCCCAGGCATTTGCAGAACAGGCACAGTACGTCGTGACCAGGTCGCGGCCGGAAGGTACGCGGCCCGAGGTGATCCAGGCCGCCGACGGCACTCTCATGATGGCCGTGAATATCAAGGGGCGCGGCGGACAGAGAAATGTGCTGGTGCTCGGTCCGCGTGACACCGATGAACTGTTCAACGCGGAGGACGAGCGCCTCGTGGCGACCGTGTCCAACTTGTTGTCGACGGCGATGAGCAGGATCGAACTGATCGAAGAGCTGCAGCGGCAGGCTACTGAGCTCTGGCAGACGAACACGCTGCTGCTCAACCTGCAGGAGAGAGAGAGGGCGGAGATCGCCGGTTTCCTCCACGACGCGCCGTTGCAGCGCGTCGCACGTGTACTTGCAGAGGCCCGGCAAGGCGGGCTGCGCGCTGACCTCCTGAAGACGATGGAGGAGGCTGTCTCCGAGCTCCGCATGATCAGTTCGACCTTGAGCCCCAGCATCCTGGAAAACCTCGGCCTGGTCCGATCAGTCGAAGCTCTGGGACGTGATCTTGAAACCTCGACTGGGATCAAGGTCGCGTTCTCGTACGGCGGGATCTTGAGGCACGAAAGACTCCCGGCGGACGTCGAGTTGGCCGGGTACCGCATCGTGCAGGAGGCACTGAACAACGCCAGGAAGCATTCGCACGCCAGCACAGTCTGGGTCACGTTGGAAACGCTGCCCGGAGAGCTCTCGCTGACTGTCGCAGATGACGGAGGGGGGCTTTCAGCGGATTACACACCAGGCTTCGGGTTGAGGAGCATGCGGGTCCGCGCGGAGCAGCTAGGCGGGAACCTCCTGGTGTCTTCTGAGCCCGGACGGAGGGGCACCACGATAGTCGCAGCCATCCCACTCTCCCCTGATGATCACCGCGATGGGGCCTGAACCCCGGCCGCGGATCCGGGTGCTGGTCGTCGACGACCATCCGTTGACGCGCCTCGGGGTCGTGAACGCCGTGCAGGCCAGCGAAGACTTTGAGGTCGTCGGGGAGGCGGAGAGCAACGACGCGGCCGTGCGCCTCGCCCGTTCCTCCAAACCGGACCTTGTCGTCCTCGATATCAGGCTGAAGGGGCGTGCGGCTGGACTGGACGCACTGCCTCTCCTGCGAGCTGCTTTGCCGGCCTGCAAGTTCGTGGTGTTCTCGAACTATGAAAACGAGGCTTACATCCACGCCGCCCTCGAGTCCGGCGCCTCTGGCTACCTGCTCAAAGACATCGCCCCTCTCGACCTCCTCAACGCACTTCGGCTGGTCGTTGCGGGCGGTTATGCGTTTTCGGGCCAGATCGGGCGAGCGGTCGTTGACCTCGCTCTGGACCGGCGCGCCACCCAGCCGACAGGAACGCGCCCTCTGACTTCCCGGGAGCTCCAGGTGCTGCGGCTGCTCTCGGCCGGCAAGACGAACGATGAAAT
>CAYWBD010000314.1:0-7089 GCA_964456315.1 uncultured Thermoflexus sp. | reverse complement strand
TGTTGTGATGCTCATTGACGCAGATCCCGTCATAGCCGGCCGCCGCGCCAAGCTCCAGCTCGTCGAGCGTGTCGTTGTACATGCGGTGCGCTTTGGCGGGGTCGAACAGCTCGCTCGGGACATCCACCCAGACGCTGTGGTGCTTGACATTGAAGTCCTGCGGCAGGTCCCGGTAGGGCATCAGGTGGAACATTTCGAACTTCATGCGGTCCTCCCAATGAGGCTGCGGAGCGTCTTCGCCGCCCGCCACAGGCCCGCGGACCCTGTCTGTCAACGAGCCTCGTTATGGTCGGACACTTTATACCGGGCCACGGAGGTCGGCGACCTGGATTCGCTGAATATAGAGGTTCCATCTCTTCCTCCCGTCTCGAGGGCGCCGACACGTCCCCCGACAGGCAGCAGCTAAGTTTTGTCAACCTGGTCAGTTCTCCGGGGCCGCCGCTTCCAGCCGCGGCCCGGCCACGCGCGGTTTCTTGCTCCGTGGACATGGCGCTCGCGGTTGTGCCGCCTGCCTCGCCGATGAACATGATGTACCAGTCCGCCTAGTCCGGATGTACCGACGCCGAGGCCCACTGCACTCCTAGGCTGGGCCGGACGTTAGGCGACTCGGGGCTCACTCCGGTGACCTCTCTGGGCGGCCGGCGACAGCCGCGGCCGGACCTGACACGACTGGTTGGCGCGCACGGTGGTAGTGCGCGCATGACCGGGAGGTGAATCATGGCGAACGTTACGTGCTCCAGCTGCTCCGTTGTGAACCCGGAGCGCAGCATGTTCTGCCTCCACTGCGGGTCACCAGTTACGCCTGCGCCAGGGGCCGCCGCCAGCGGCGTGAGTGACTCCGCCAACCCCTCCTCGTTGCAGGAACAGATATTCGGAGCGCAGCGCGCTCTGAACCGCCTGACCGACCGCGTTATCCGGCTGGAACTTGCTGGGACGGCGTCCCCGGCCGCGCCGGCCCCGGCGGCTCAACCGCGACTGGCTGCTCCACCGAGGCCGGTGGTCCCTGACGATTCGCAGAGGTTCAGGCGGCCAGCCGTGGCGCAGACGGTCTATCCGCCTGTGACTCCGGTGGCTCCTCGTGCTGTCCCTGCGCAGCCGGCATACCCTCAGGTCAGGTCGTCTGAGCAAGCGCCCGCCGAAGAGTCTGCCAGCCGTGCCGCGCTGTCTGCCGCCGAAGCCTTTGCAGCGGCCGGGATGCCTGTACCCGCGTGGTCAGCCGCAGGCGGTGGATTCAGGGCTGCCGGCGGTGAGGACGCCGCAAGGCGGTTGCCGCCGGAAGCCGCCGCCGACGCCGACGGACGCGTCCCAGCCGGGCCGCGCGGCCCGGCGTGGCTGGACCGGCTCCAGGACTTTGAGATCAACTGGGAGCGCGTCCTTGGCCGCAACTGGTTCGCCATCATCGGCGCGGTCGCACTCGCGGTCGGGATCGGCTTTTTCCTAAGGCTCGCGTTCCACAACAAGTGGATCGGCGAGACCGGCCAGGTAATGCTGGGCATAGGTGCCGGAGCAGCCCTTCTGGGGGCAGGTGAGTGGACCGCGCGCCGCTACGGGATGTGGTCGCGAGCAGTCACCGGCGGCGGGCTGACCGTGCTTTACCTTTCGGTCTACTCGGCGTTCGGCTTCTATGACCCACCGCTGCTAGACCCACTCCCCGCGTTCATCTTCCTCGGCGCCACCGTGCTGGTCAGCGGCCTGCTGGCTCTGCGCTACCAGTCGCTGACCATCGCCCTGATGGCCATCGGCGGCGCCTTCCTGACACCAGTCCTGCTGGGCCGCAAGCTCGACGCCGACGAGCGCTGGATGGTCATGGTTTACATCCTGGTCGTCGACTCGGGCATCCTGGGCATCGCCACGTTCCGGAACTGGCGCTGGGTCACACTGCTCGGGCTGGCCGCGTCCTACGGCCTCCTGGGCGGCTGGATAACGCAGGTGGCCGACCGCGACCTCATCGGAGCGCAACTAGGCCTGAGCGGCATGTTCCTGATCTTCGCCGGCGCGACCACGCTGTTCCACATCGTGTGGCGGCGCGCGCCAAAACCTCAGGACATGACGTTGATGACGATCAACGCCCTCGCATTCTTCGGCATCACCTACGGGCTGCTCTGGGACAAGTACGAGGCGTGGTTCGGCCTCATCACACTTTCGCTCTCGTCCTTCTACGGCCTGGTTGGCTACGGCGCGCTGCGCAGGTCAGGTGCGCCGCCTGTGGTGGCGCTGTACGCGCTGGCGAGCGCGCTGATCTTCCTTACGGCCGCGGTCCCGCTGCAACTCAGCGGTGAGTGGATCACTGTGGCTTGGGTGGCCGAGGGCGCGGTCCTGGTGTGGCTCGGGTTCACAGTCGGCGAGTGGAAAACGCGCGCCGTCGGCCTCGCCATCATGGCGCTCGGTACGGGCCGCCTGCTAATTTTCGACACGCCCATCGACCTGGACGGCTTCACGGTCGTCGTGAACGAGCGGTTCCCGGCCTTCGTCGCTGCGGTCGCGGCCGCTTACGTTACGGCGTGGGTGTACCGGCGCAACCGGGCGCACATGAAGGTCTGGGAGACAGACCTCCCCCTGATCTTCGTGGGCGCGGCCAGCTTCCTCACCCTCTGGGGGGTGAGCGCCGAGCTCATCACGCTGTTCGACTACCGCTCCGTCAACGCCACCGGCCAGGTCCTGCAGGACCAGCTGAACCTCAAGTTAGTGTCCCTTACAGCCGCGTGGACGCTCTACGCCACCGGGCTGATCGCAATTGGCGTGCGGATGAAAAAGGAGATCGTGCAGTGGGTCGGCATCGGCCTGCTGGGGGTCGCTGCCGCGAAGCTGCTGTTCGTCGACACCCTTGCTGTCCAGCTGGGCTCCTCCGGGTTCTTGCTGGCGGTCAACGCCTACTTCCTGACCGCGGCGCTGGTGGTGCTTGCGGTAATTGCCGCCGCCATCTTCTTGAGACGGGGCTCGGAAGCCAGCGGGCGAGTCCCACTGCTCTACGTGGGCCTCCTGGCCGCAGCGAACGTCATCCTCCTCTGGAGCATGAGCTTCGAAGCGGTGCACTTCTTCGACGCCCGCGAGGGGCGCGCGTTGCTGGCCGCCAACTCGGTACTGGCCTCCCAGGTCCAGGACGCTCAGAACGGACTCCACCTTTCGCTGACCGCGCTTTGGGCTGTGTACAGCGCCGGGCTGCTTGCAGTGGGCTGGTGGAAGAAGTCCCCTGAGCTGAGCCGCAGCGGTGGCGCGCTGCTGGCCGCCGCGGTGGCGAAGGTCGTCTTCGTGGACACTTCCGTCGTCAGTTTCGACGCTGCCAGTTTCGACGCCGTCCTGAACTTCCGCTTCCTGACAGGCGCGATCGTACTGGCGACGGCGACGCTCGCTGCGGTCGCGTACCGCCGGATGCGGCACGCCATGCCTTCCTGGGAACAGGCCGGGGCAGCCTGGCTCCCAGCCGCCGCCAATGGCGTCGCGCTGTGGCTCCTCAGCGCCGAGCTGTTCTACCACTTCGGGGCCGATGAGACCCGGGCGCTGCTCGCCGGCGGCGCTGGCGTCTCGGGGAAGCTGCAGAGCGCGCAGAACGGCCTGTACTTGTCACTGACCGCCCTGTGGGCTGTGTACGCAGCGGTCCTGCTGCTAGTCGGCCAGTGGAAACGTTGGCCCTGGGTCCTGCGGTCCGGGGTGGTCCTGCTGGCCGTGGCGGCGTTCAAGTCCGTCGTGGTCGACACCGCCCTGGTAAGCCTCAACGCCCGGACGTTCGCCCCGGTCGCCAACTTCCAGTTCCTGACGGGCGCGATGGTGCTCGCCGGCACGGTCCTGGCGGCCTGGTACTACCAGCGGAACCGTGAGCGCCTGGCCGAGTGGGAGAAGATGGCCCCGACCGTCCTGGCCGTTGCGGCCAACTTCATCGCCCTGTGGCTGCTCAGCGCGGAGGTCGTCCGGTTCTTCGCCGCCGCCGAGGCGAGAGCGATGGTCACTGGTGGGGCGGCCGTCTCGGCAAAACTGCAGAGCGCGCAAAACGGCGTATACCTGTCGCTGACTGCCCTGTGGGCCATATACGCGACGGTGCTGATGCTCGCCGGCCAGTTGAAGCGCTGGCCCTGGGTCGTCAGGTCCGGGGTGGCGCTGTTGGCAGTGGCGGCGTTCAAGTACGTCGTCGTCGATACCACGCAGGTCAGTCTCAGCGCCCGGACGTTCGTCCCGGTCGCCAACGTCCAGTTCTTGGCTGGCGCTCTGGTGCTCGCCGGCGCTGTCCTGGCGGCCTGCTTCTACCAGCGACGCCGTGAGCGCCTGGCCGACTGGGAGAAGCTGGCCCCGGCCGTCCTTGCCGCTGCGGCCAACTTCATCGCCCTGTGGCTGTTGAGCGCCGAGGTCGTCCGCTTCTTCGACGCCCGCGGGTCCGTAGTCTCACGGGACCTGGAAAGCGCAATGCACATGACGCTGACCTTGCTCTGGGCCGTGTATGCCATCGGCGCAATCGCCGCCGGGGGCGTCATGCGCAGCGCACGGGTCCGCCAGGCTGGCGTCGCATTCCTCGCCCTCCCCGTGGCAAAGCTATTCGCCTTCGATGTGTTCCAGCTCGAACCCGCCTATCGCGTGGCGGCCTTTGTGACCCTTGGGTTGCTGCTGCTGGCAACCGGTTTCGCCTACCAGAGGTACAGCCGTGAGATCAAAGGATTCATCCTTGGCCAGGCGCGGTAGGTATAGCCGGGCGGTCGCTGGCGCCGCCGCGGTCGCGCTGGCCGCGGCGTTCGTCACCGCTCCGCTGTCGGCCGACTTCGCGCAGGACGCGTGGCGCCATTCCCGCGCAATTGAGCTCCCGAGTGCGCTTGGCCCGGACGGCCTCGTGGAGGCGCTGCTCGACGAGCACGTGTTCGAGAACGCTCAACCCGGCCTGCAGGACATCCGCGTCGTGGAGGCGGACTCGGGGCAGGAGGTCGGGTACAAGCTTGTTGTCGAGCAGGGCATCCACCGCAGGAACACGGTCAGCCTCACCGTCCGCGACCTTGGGCGCGTCCCTGGCCAGCACACCAGGTTCACCGTCGACGTGGGCCAGGCTGGCGCGCTGCACAACGAGCTGGAAATCCAGACGCCGACGCGCAACTTTCAGCGCGATGTGAAGGTCGAGGCCAGCCGCGACCTCGACAACTGGGCGGTGCTTACCGAGTCCAACAAGATCTACGACTTCACCGTCGCCGAGCGCGCCTTCAGCGCGAGAGACGCGCGCCTCCGGTACCCGGCCTCCTCTGCGCGCTACCTGCGGGTCACGGTCGCAGACGGGCCAGAGCCACCCCTTGAGATCAGCGGCGCGCTCGCCTTCAACAACCAGGAGATCGCGCCACGCGAGAAGAACGTCCCTCTCACGATACTGGCCCGCGAAACAGACGCCGCGGCCCGGTCTAACAGCATCGTGATGGAGGTCGCAGCTACCGGCCACCCGACCGGGCGCATAGCCTTCCTCTCGCCGCAACTGAACTTCGACCGCCCGGTGAGCCTCGCCGGCAGCGATGATCTCAGGCGGTGGGAACCGCTCGTGTCCCTGGACCGGCTGTACAGCTACGACACCTCACGGTTCAGCGGCGAGAAGCTCTACGTCGTGTACGGCGAGTCCACCTTCCGCTACTACCGGCTGACCATTTTCAACGAGGACAACGAGCCCGTCCCGATTGTCGGGGCCACCGCCTACGGTATCGTCCGCAAGGTCATCTTCCAGGCAGACCCGGCCAAGACCTACAACCTGTACTACGGAAACCGGGAGGCGCGCAGCCCCTCATACGACTTCGAGCGCATCTTCCCCGCCTTGGTGACCGAGGAGATGCCAGCAGCTTCGCTCGGGCCCGCCGCCCCGAACGCGCGGTACGTTGGCCCAACCCCTGTGCCCCCACCCCGGGAGGTCCCGCTGCCGTTCACTGAGAAGAACGACTGGCTGCTGCCACTGGCGGTTGCGGTAGGGGGCCTGGTAGTCGGGCTGTTCCTTGCCAACCTGCTCAGGCAGATCAAGAAGGTGCTCCCGCCGCCCCCGCAGGAGGGGGCTTGAGCAGCCCGACGAGCGCTTCGTCTCACGAAGGGTGTTACTTCTTCTGGCGCCTCGCGGGCTTTCCGGGCACGGGGGCCGTCGCCATCACGCGCTTCTCGACGAGCTCGCCGCCCCGGAACTCGTACGCGTGAGTGGCAACGCTGGTGAGGATCGCCGGGTCGTGCGTCGCGCAGATAATCGTGCCGTCATAGAGTTGCAGCGCCTTGACCAGGCTCTCGCGCGTGGTGCGGTCCAGGTGGTTGGTCGGTTCGTCCAGCAAAAGCACGTTAGTGGGCTGGATGAGGATTTTCGCCAGCGCCACGCGGCTGCGCTCGCCGCCAGAAAGCATCGACACCAGCTTGAACGCATCATCGCCGGTGAACAGGAACTTGCCCAGGACGCTGCGCACCTCGCCTTCCGAGGCCGTCCCCGCTGACGCCTGCACCTCTTCCAGGATCGTGCGGCGCGGGTCCAGGGCTTCGTCCTGGTGCTGTTCGTAGAAAGCGCGCTGCGCACGGTCGGCCCAGGTCACTGTGCCCTCAGTCGGGGTGATCTGACCGGCGGCGATGCGGAGCAGGGTGCTCTTGCCACTGCCGTTGGGGCCTGCAAGCACCACCTTCTGCCCGCGCTCTACCGTGAGGTTCACGTCCAGCAGCACGAGCTCCTCTTCGAAAGCGTGGCTGACGCCCGTGAGGCTCAGCACCTTTTGCTCTACGCGCCCGTGCGACGTGATCGTGAACCTGGCGGCGGCCTGTGTGCGCGGCTTTTCGATCCGCTCCACCTTTGCCAGTTGCTTCTCCCTGCTCTGCGCCTGGGCTGCCCTGGTGCCGACCCGGAAACGCTCGATGAACACCTGCTGCCTGGCCAGCTGCCGCTCCTGCCGGTCGGCCGCCAACTCCGTCAGGATGCGTCGCTCCTCTTTCTGGCGCAGGTATTCGGAATAGTTGCCTGTGTAGGAAGCGACCCCGGTATCGCCAACCTCCAGCACCCGTGTTGCCACCTTGTCGAGGAAGGCGCCGTCGTGGGTGACTATGACTAGCGTGCCCTTGTACTCGGTCAGCTCGCGGGCCACGTAGTCGCGGGCGGCGACGTCGAGGTGGTTGGTC
>CAYWBD010000313.1:0-2850 GCA_964456315.1 uncultured Thermoflexus sp. | reverse complement strand
ACATCGTCGACGTCGAGGTCGACCCCGACACCGGCAAGGTCGAGCTCCTGAAGTTCACCGCCTTCCAGGACGTGGGCCGCTGCGTCAACCCTACGCAGGTGGAGGGCCAGATGCAGGGCGGCGCAACGCAGGGCATCGGCTGGGCCATGTCCGAGGAGTACGTCTACGACGATAGGGGCGTGATGCGCAACGCCTCGCTGCTCGACTACCGCATGCCGACGGCGCTGGACCTGCCGATGCTGGACACCGTGATCTTGGAGACGCCCGCGGACGACGGGCCGTTCGGCATCCGCGGCGTGGGCGAGCCGCCGATCATCCCGCCCGCCGGCGCCATCGCCAACGCTGTCTTCCACGCCACAGGCGCCCGCGTCACGCACTTGCCGCTTTCGCCAGAGCGCGTCTTCTGGGCCATGAAGGAGCAGAACCGGGCGGCGATTGTCTAGCTGCCCCGCTGTCCGCGGGTCGCACGTCCCCCGTAGTCCCCTCCCCCTCGACGGGGGAGGGCGAGGGAAGAGCGTTAAGACCCATTCGCCCGCCCGAGTTCACGGAAGAACTCTAGCGCGCCGGGACTCGGCCACCCTGAGCTGTCGAGGCTTCTTTGACACCTTGGCCTCGACGGCGGCCATGTCGTGCTCAAGGTCACCCAGGTCGTACTGCGCGCTCACCTTGTGGCGGTGCAGGTAGTCCATCATCTCCCAGAGCGAGACGCTGGCTTCCGACGCCGCCCGTGCGAGGGTCAGCTTGCCGTCACCGTACTGCCGCGCGTAGTGTTCTTTCTTCCAATCAGCGACGGCCCGGCGCAGGAGCTTCCTGACGGTAGTCGACCTGTCACTTTGCTCGGCGCGCTCTATCAGCTCGAGGTCCGCGACCATCTCGAGCGGCAGCCTGGAGCCGACCATCTGTTCCTTCTTCATGTGTAGGCCTCCCGAGCTCTCCTGAGGATCTCCGCTACCACTACGGGAGAAAGCCAGAGCACGCTGGCCAACTCACGGACCGCTACCTCCAGCCCACGATAATCGAGTTCTCCTGCCCTGTACGCCTCATACAGCACTCCAGCTGTGCCGGTGTAGCTAACGGCTAGGGTGCCAGCATAGACCCTGGCTTCTTTGTCATCGAGGATCACCGGGATGCCCCGCACCTTGCCTACAGCGATGCACTCGGACTCGCCGCGGTGCAGCCGGGACCCCGTGGCGTACAACGTCGCCTGCAAGGCCTCGCTCTTGTCCAACTGAACCCCCACTAGCCACCCGTCTCGCAACCCAGTTTCGATGTAAGCCGCTGCCGGGTTTCTACCCTCTGCACCTGGCCCCAGCACTTCGTGCCTGACAGCAGGGGGCACGAGTGCCTGACCATAAAGGCGGTGCAGAAGATCCAGCCGTCCGGTTCTAGATAGCGCGATCAGTGGGCTCGCATCAGCGACGATCAAGTCCGGGCACCGCCAAAACTCCTGTGACGAGACTGATTGCAAGTGTAACAATTGCTAACGACGATGTCCAGCGTGTTTCCTGTTCGCTATGGCGACCGGGCTCCTATCATCGCAAGCTCGCCCAGCGGTAGGATTCACAGGTTTCCACGAGTGACCCGTCACGGCAGGGAAGTCCAACATGGCTGACACCGGGTCTCAGACCGCCCCCGCAGGCGCAGCAGGTGCGCCTCCGGCTACGGGGGCGCAGACTTCCGGCGGGCCCGCAGCGGCCCTGGCCTGGGAGGGGCCGGGCCTGACCCGCCGCGAGGTCATGCTCACCCTGGCCGGCGTCATGCTGGGCATGTTCCTGGCCGCGCTGGACCAGACCATTGTCGGCACCGCCATGCCCCGCATCATCGGCGACCTCGGCGGCTTCGACCGCTACACCTGGGTCACCACCTCCTACATCGTCGCCTCGACCGCCGTTGTCCTCCTCATTGGCCGCCTCTCCGACATCTACGGCCGCAAGTGGCTCTACATCGCCTGCCTGGGCATCTTCATGGGCGGCTCGGTGCTCTCGGGCCTCTCCCAGACCATGAACCAGCTCATCGCCTTCCGCGCCATACAGGGCGTGGGCGGCGGCGGCATGATGGGCCTCTCCTTCGCCACGATGGGCGACCTCTTCCCGCCTGCCGAGCGCGGCAAGTACCAGGGCCTTATCGCCGGGATGTTCGGCATCTCCTCGGTCATCGGCCCCAGCCTGGGCGGGTTCCTCACCGACAGCCTGTCCTGGCACTGGGTGTTCTTCGTCAACCTGCCCATCGGCATCCCCGTCCTGTTCGGATTCATCCGGTTCTTCCCGAAGCCCGCGACCGCCCCGGGCGCCCGCAAGATCGACTGGCCCGGCGCAGTGGCGATGGTCCTGGCCATCGTGCCGCTCCTGCTGGGTCTCTCGTGGGGTAGCGTGCAATACCCGTGGGACTCACCGCAGGTGATCGGCGCGCTGGCGCTTGGCGCGTCGATGGCCGTCATCTTCATCATCATCGAGCTGCGGACGCCTGAGCCCATCTTGCCGCTGGGGCTGTTCAAGGACAGGATCATCGCCGTCTCGCTGGCAGTCGCTTTCCTGACAGGCTTCGCCATGTTCGGGGCGATCATCTTCATGCCGCTCTTTTTCCAGGGCGTGCTCGGCTACTCCGCAACATCCAGCGGCGGGTTCACCACGCCGATGAGCCTGGGCGTCGTCGCAGGCGCAACGATCTCAGGACAACTGCTCTCCCGAGCCGGTGGGCACTACCGCATCCAGGGCCTGGTCGGGCTTGCGATCATGGGACTGGGCGCCGGGCTTCTGACCACGCTGACCGAAGGCACCAGCCAGACAGCAGCGATTTCGTTTGCGGTGGTCCTGGGCTTCGGCCTTGGCACGACGTTCCCCACGTTCACCA
>CAYWBD010000312.1:0-2845 GCA_964456315.1 uncultured Thermoflexus sp. | reverse complement strand
CAAGCGCGGCGACCGCGTCGTGATGCCGTTTAACGTGGCCTGCGGCTTCTGCAAGAACTGTCGCCGTGGCTTCACGGGCTTCTGCCTGACGGTGAACCCCGGCTTCGCGGGCGGCGCGTACGGCTATGTGGCGATGGGGCCGTGGACTGGCGGGCAGGCCGAGTACCTCCAGGTGCCGTTTGCCGACTTCAACTGCCTCCCGCTCCCGGCCGGCAAGGACCACGAAGCGGACTTTGCGATGCTGGCAGACATTTTCCCCACGGGCTACCACGGCGCCGAGCTGGCGGGTGTCAGCCCGGGAGAGAGCGTGGCAGTGTTCGGTGCGGGGCCGGTCGGGCTCATGGCCGCGTACAGCTGCCTGCTCCGCGGCGCGGCCCAGGTGTTCGTCGTGGACCACGTCCAGGCGCGCCTGGACAAGGCGAAGGAGATCGGCGGCATCCCGATCAACTACGACTCGGGCGACCCCGTCAAGCAGATCAAAGACCAGCGGCACGGGTCTGGCGTTGACAAGGGCATCGACGCAGTGGGTTACCAGGCAACGAAGGCGGGCTCGTCAGCGGCCGGTGGCGAGCAGGACGAGGTGCCCAACACTGTGCTGAACCAGCTGATCGATGTTGTGAACCCGACGGGCGCTCTGGGCATCCCTGGCCTCTACGTCCCTTCGGACCCCGGCGGCGTCGATGCGAACGCGTCTCGCGGGGCGTTGCTGATGAACTTTGGGCGGCTGTTCGAAAAAGGGCTCCGCCTGGGCACCGGACAGTGCAACGTCAAGAAATACAACTCTGAGTTGCGGGACCTCATCATCTCCGGCAGGGCGAAGCCGGGGTTCGTCGTTTCCCACGAGATCCCGCTGGACCAGGCTCCGGGGGCATATCGCAAGTTCGACCGCCGGGAGGATGGGTACACGAAGGTCATATTGCACCCGTGAACGTTGGACGAGGGGGTCGTCCGGCCGGGCGCTCGGCGTCCCAGAGTTTTCGCTCCTGTACGTTTGAGCCAGTGATCAGTCGGGCGCGCCAAGGTGCTGCCTGATTGGAGGTTGCGGTAGACACGCGATAAGTGCGGCCCTAATCAGACGATCGAGGTCATTACGACGCCGATCTCACGGACCGTTTCCGAGTGGCGCGCCGCGCTTCTTGACCGCAAAGGCCGCGTCCTGCTGATCCGGCGCGGCAACAGCAGGATTTGGGCGCTCCCGGGAGGCCCCGGATCGATGGTCGACTGTCGGCGACGTTTATCTCATTCCTCAGGAGGCTGACCGTGGACAAGAAGGTAGCGATTGTGACGGGCGCCGGGAGCGGTGTTGGCCAGGCGGTAGCCCTCGCGCTGCTGAGGGAGGGGTATCACGTGACGCTCGCCGGACGGCGTAAGGACGCACTGGAGCGGACCGCGGCCGAAGCGGGGGCATCGCGTTCCGGGGCGCTGGTCGTGCCCACCGATGTACGTGATGGCGCGGCAATCCACGCCCTCTTCGCGCAGACCAAAGCGGCGTTTGGCCGCCTGGACCTCCTATTCAATAACGCTGGAATGAGCGCCCGTGGACTGCTCGAGGACCTGAGCTACGAGCAATGGCATGCAGTAGTGGAGACCAACCTCACTGGCACGTTCCTGTGTACGCAGGAAGCGTTCAAGCTGATGAAGAGCCAGGACCCGCGCGGCGGGCGGATCATCAACAACGGGTCAATCTCAGCCCACACGCCGCGGCCCAACTCGGCTCCTTACACCGCGACGAAGCACGCCATCACCGGACTCACCAAGGCAACATCGCTGGACGGGAGGAAGTACGACATCGCCTGTGGCCAGATCGACATCGGCAATGCTTTGACCGATATGACGTCGGGCATGCGCCAGGGGGTGGCGCAGCCGGACGGCTCGGTGGCGGTCGAACCGGTGATAGATGTGCAGCATGTTGCCCGGGCGGTGCTCCACATGGCGAGCCTACCGCTAGACGCGAACGTCTTGTTCATGACGATCATGGCGACCAAGATGCCGTTTGTCGGCCGCGGCTGACGGCGTGGTCAAAGTCCCGTAGCAGAAGCTGAATCTGCGCCTAATCAGGGTGCTGCAACACGAAGCGAGGCTCTGCCCCTGGCCAACTCTGCCATGGGCTTGCAAGCGATGCCGAATAGCTTCCGCCCGTTTCTCGCTCTGGCTATTCGGCGCGCCTGGAACCTGGAGATCGCGGTCATGCCGTCGCCAGCCCCCCGGTTCGTTCCCGCGGCGCGCTCAGTAGTTCATGACCGCGAAGCTGCGTCCTGCTCATACGGCTGGGCGACAACAAGATGTGGGGCTCCCCGCACCGTCGGCCCTCCCGCATTCACACCCGATTTCGAGTGTCCCGGCTTGGCACGGAAGGAGTAGGACCACGTGAAAGTCACCGTTGGCGGTCTGGCGTATTCCTGGGTCGATTCCTGGGCGCAAGTCCCGGACTCACCGAGCAGCCGGAGCGGGTGGGCGCACCACGGCGTCGTGGTGGCACGAAACGGCGAGGTGATCACGTTTCACCCGGGCGACCCGACGGTGCTCACGTTCACACCGGACGGCGCGCTGGTGCGGTCGTGGAAAGCCCCGGTGGTCGAGGCCCACGGCATGGCGCTGGCCGTCGAAGGGTCGACGGAATACCTCTGGATCGCAGACCCCGGCGCAAAGCGTGACCCTGCCATTGGCTACGAGTACAAGCCGGGCCCACGGCGCGGCCAGGTCATCAAGTTCCAACTGTCGGGTAAGCCCGCGTTGGAACTGGCGCGGCCGAAGCTGCCCGTGTACGAGTCCGGCGCCTACTCCCCCACTTCCCTGACGGTGTTCCAGCAACGGCATGGTGGGACGGGCGACGTGTGGGTCGCCG